>OU461276.1:3557500-3857500 GCA_911810475.1 Candidatus Celerinatantimonas neptuna | reverse complement strand
TTGACTAAAGGGCGAATGGCTGGAGATGTATTGAATTCTAAATAAAAATCTCTGACAAAATGAATAACTTGCCAATGGGGTTCGGTCAATTCTATACCTTCTTTTTCTGCTATAACGACAGCAAGAGGTTCACTCCATTGGGTACTATCTAACAGATAACCTTCGGCGTCTGTTTCAAGTTCTTTTCCGTTTATTTCCAGCATGTTTAGTCTCATTGGTAATTTAGAGCTGGCGCTCTGAGATTAGAGATTGTATCTGTTCAAGATTTTCAGTCATTTTTTGTAACTGAAATGTGATTAACAGATCTTCACCATGTAAGTTTGGCATTAAAACCCGTAATTGTTGGTTTATAGATTGGGTTAATAAGTCGACGTTTTGAGGTGAATTGGTTTTTTCCCGACTAAGTTTTTGGCTCATTTCATCGAGTGCCGTTCGGAATTGTAGACTAATTTCGTCCATAATCTGAAGTGCTTGTGGTGATAGAGAGCGTCCCCGATAAAGTGCAAGAGCTGATAAATGGGATAAATAAGAATGAAAATGACCTGTGAGTTGATAGAGAATTGTCAGATCATTTCGTTTGGATACAGGTTCAGCCAGCAATGACTGCCAGTGGCGCCCTAACTCTGCTTCACTTGTATGCGCGTGAAATCGGGCTAACCGATAACGTTCATCTTCAATATTCACATGCTGCTGATATTGCTCGAATATTACTTGTTGATATAAATGTATTTTTTCAATCAGCTGGTGAATGATTTCTGGATTGTGGTTTTCAAGCCAGTCGGGCCAGATAAAACGAGATGCAATATAAACCAATAATGCGCCCAGCAAGGTTGCGATTATGCGAATACTAATGGTTAAAGATGAATCAATACCTAATATCTGAAGTGCCAGTGCAACGAATAATGTAATCATGACCACCGCAATGGCGTAGCGATGGCTGAAGTACCAGAAGAAAAGGAATCCTGTAATTACGATGACGAAGAGTTCTGCATGGATGGGTAATTTTAAGATCACTAAAGCTGTCGCGATTGCGATACCTATGAGTGTCCCTACAATACGCTCAAGCAGTCTTTGTCGCGTAGCTGAGTAGTTTGGCTTTGTAACTAACAAGGTTGTAAGTAAAAGCCAGTAATCCTGACCGTGTGGAGGACCAGGGATGAGCAGAATAATCGCATATCCTGTTAGCATACAAATGGCTTGTCGCAATGCATGGCGAAAGAGCAGATGAGATGGATTTAGAAATTTCTGTTTAATTTCTTTCCACGATAACGTCGTTAATCCTTCAAACTGAAAATCATGGCTTGGAAATGGAACTTTTTGACGGGTGAGCCGTTCCATTTCGCTTAAATTATTCAGCATAAAACTCAACTGATTCTGACCAATATGCCCGAGTACTTTTCTTACCTGTTGGTCACTATGAACGATTTGGGCAACATGGGAGATCGATTGTTGAATGGTATCATTGATATCTTGCAATTTTGTTTGTTTAGCAATTCGTTTGGCAAGTCCCAACATAATAAAGTGAAGTTGTGAAGGGATCCCTGTATCCGCTAATTTACGATTGATCCCCTGATAATCAATGTGTGATGAAATCATTCGTTCGATCAATAATTGGGCTTTGAAAAAAACATCTAAGTATCCTGAGTGGCGATTAGACAAGGGATTTTGTGCTTGTCTAATGACCAGTAAACGACGCATCTGGGCTAATGATAAAGAAGCGTCACTCGCTAACGAAGCCAGCTTTAATCGTAATTTTTCTGAATGGCTTGAATGGCCAAAATATTGTGACTTAGTTGCTTGATATTTGGCTAATAGTGTAAACAATTGCTCACTCTGTTGGGCAATACTCTGATTCGGTGTGATCCAGTGAATGAGAAAAGAAAGTAAAAAATAACCTAACCCACCTAAAAGGAAAAGCAGTGGTTGATGCCATTTATCACTATATTGTCCATACCCTAACATGGTATAGATAGCTAGAATAAGTGCACTGAGTGTTACCGGACCAAAACGTAAATCAATACCAGCCAGCATGACAAATAAGAATGTTGAGCTAAAAACGCCTAGAGCAAATAACCAGGGATAAGGGAATAGGGCGGTTACTGAAAATGACGCTAGTCCAAAGCAGAGCAACATTACACATAATGATTTGAAGCGATTAACGTATAACGCAGGATGATCCGCTAAAGCTGCAGCAACGATTCCAAGTGCGGTAGTTACAATGTAGGGAAGCGGAATATGCAAATAATAGCCACTGAAATTTATAACCGTGAGTAGCAAAAATTTGCTGGCAATCGAAAATTGCAGTGTTTTAAGTGAAGGCGGTTTAATGTAGTTCCAAAGAGCGTGCATGGTAACCTGAATAGAAAAACGCCCTGTTGTTAGACAGGACGTTTGGACTGATAAAGTTTTAGTTGCGTGAAGCCATTAAAATATTAAGTAAGCTGACGAAAATATTGTATAGGGATACAAATATAGTAAGTGTTGCTGATATATAGTTTCTTTCACCACCGTGGATGATTTCGCTGGTTTTCATCAGGATTGCGCCAGAAGAGAACAGAATAAATAATCCACTGATAGCAAGATTGAGGGCTGGCATTTTTAGAAATATATTTGCGATCATGCCCACAATAATGACAATGAATCCAGCGAACATCATTCCACCTAGGAATGACATATCTTTTCGGGTTGTCAGTACATAAGCAGACAGAGCAAAAAATGTAAGGGCTGTTCCACCCAGAGCTGTAAATAGAATTTCTGTTCCACCAGTTTTTAGCAGCAAATTAATGATCGGGCCTAATGTATATCCTAAAAAACCAGTGAATAAAAAGACAAAAATTAAACCAGTGCTACTATTTTTGGTTTTTTCAACAGCAAACATGAGACCATAGATACCAACCAAAGATATTATAAGTCCTGGAGATGGTAGCGCATATACAGCTGCAACCATTGCTACAACAGCTGAAAAAGCTAATGTCATGGCCAGTAACATGTATGTGTTGCGCAGAACTTTATTGGTCTCATCTCGTTGACGGACAGCGCTATAATCGATGCTACTATTCTGATTCATAGAGTTACTCCACTCTGAGGATTTAAACAATTATGGTTCAGTATACATTCTTTCCAGGCAATGTATAAGTATATACAGTGTTCTACATGGTTTTGTTTGAGTCAGGTGGTGGTTTGATTCATTTCGGCTGTTTTACTCATAAAATGTGATATCTGGAAAAATCTGATGAATTTGGTTGAAGTAATGCATTGAACCGTATAAATAAGGAAAAGTTCTTTATTTTGATTTTGTGACTCAACCTGAAGAATGCATGATCAATTCTTAGCCTACTATCGTCTTTATTCTTTAAAAAAGGGTAAAAAATAGACATAAAGGCAATTTTCATGAAAAAAAAGTTGCGTTTAAAATCTGACTCAGTATTATTCGTCCCCGCTGCGGAGGGGTGGCAGAGCGGTTGAATGCACCGGTCTTGAAAACCGGCGTGGGTTTGTAGCCCACCGAGAGTTCGAATCTCTCCTCCTCCGCCATTTTTCAGTCTAGTTTTTTTGAAAAATCACTGGATTTTAAGCCACCTATTTTATCTTCATCAGATTACTATTCTTTTACGAAACTCTTCATTCTGTCTGTTTGAAAAGTAACGAGATATTATTGTAAATCCTTTAAGTTCATCCTTTTTTTTATGTAATGTCTTTGTGACTTTACTCTCTTTAATTATCTTGCTGTTAGGGCATGCTGTCGGGTTGTTCAGGTGCTTATTTGAATAACTGGCTCTAATATATACAACTCCAACTCTGGGTGTTTCCTTATCACTTAGTTGCATTATTCAAGATAGTGCCTACACTTAAATCAGGCGGCACTGGTGTGAAAAATTCGATTAGCCATTGAAGGCTGGTGTCCGCCAGCTTATGATTATTTGTTTGTCTATTGGCCAGCTATGTTGGTCATGTGTCATAGCGGGAGACCGTCCTATTCCGGCACATTGGTACCATAAACAATTTATCGCCATGTGCTGGTATTTTTTTACTTAATTTGATGGCTCATCAGTAAGTATTTAGTTTTTGTTCATTGTCTTTTTCGTGGATTTTTATATCTTAGGAGCCCAAATATTAAGATATTTCTCTTAGGCTAAATTTCCGGAGATAGGAGGATATAATCCTTTATCTCATTGTTCAGGTTATAGCATTATTCAAATGGGTTGAACGGATAAAATCCTTTATATAGAAGCTCTATTGATGTAGTTTTTATTGAGGTGTAACGTCCGATTTCGTTGTATTGATTGTAGATACCATCTATCCAAGATACGCAAACCTAATTTAGGTGCTAATTCCCAGTGGTATGCTGTCTGTTTTATAACGCCAAAACAAATTTGAATCAGTTTCTGCATAGTAACTCCTTTGACGCTTGCATTTTTGTTTTATCAGCGCTAACTGTGGCCAAGAATATTTTTGACCGAATCGAGATGGGCCAATTTTATTCAATGTTATTCTGCCATTGATGGACCTGACTCATTTAGCTTTTGCGTAAGGCCAACAATGCAGTAGCTTGCTTCGCTGTTGAAAAATTTTTAGCAGAAAAGAGATACACTAGTTCTCTCGACATTACCTTTCCAATACCTACAACACCCATAAGCAAATCATGATTCTTACTCATTATTGGGCAGGTCGAAATGATAGTATCAATTTTACTTTCAATGTCTTTAATTCATCATCAATAATGCGGATTGTAAACATTCCTTATTTGTTAGCACTCAAAGTTAGAGTTTTTCCATTGTTGTGATTGAGCTAAATATTCCTATGGTGTTTATCTCCAAGAGAGTCATGTGGACGTTCATAGTTATATTTGTTCAACTCAATATTCGGGTGCTGGCGGATTCCATTCAACGTCTTAAACACATACATGTTCAGAATGGTATCATGGTAAGTTCTGGATCACGGTGAACCGATGGCTTTAGAGCTTTTTTCGATAACATCTTTGAGAATGGAGTGATCCAAATTCAAATCTGTATATATTGTTTTAACCGATAGTTTTTCTCTTTAAGCTCTTTCAATCGCTTGATATCCGAGTTTTCCATACCACCATATATGGCTTCCAGTTGTAATAAGTAGTATCAGCAATGCCGTATTCACGGCAGACATCTGATACTTTTTGGTCAGCGTCAACTTCCTTCAAGCTCTTAACTATCAGTGATTCCGTATAGCGTGATTTTTTCATCAGCGTTCTTAGTCTAAACGGAAGAACGCTAAATTGGCATACACCTATTTTAAGGGAGGTTTACAAGTTAAAAAACTTGTTTGAACGGTTTAACAACAGTTGAAGCATAAACCCCTGCATCAGCATATGGGTCATGGTCTGCCCAGTCCTGAGCTTCTTCAAGTGAATCAAATTCAGCAATGACAGTTGAGCCGCAAAAACCATTGGGTCCAGGATCCTGGCTGTCGATTGCTGGCATTGGTCCGGCAACAAGGAGTCGGCCTTCATCGCGTAATTTTTGTAACCGCTTCAAATGCGCAGGTCTGGCATTCATGCGAGCTTGCAAACTATTCTCGACATCTTGAGAAAAAAATACGTACCACATGATTAATCCTTCTTATTATCAATGGCTTGTTTGGGAAGATAACGATACATATAGATCACTGAGCCAAGAGTGAAGACTAATGTTGCACCAAACAACCCGAAAACTTTAAAGTCAACCCAGATTTGCTGGCTCATGAAAAAAGCAACATACAGGTTGGTTATTGCGCAAATTGCGAAAAAGATAGCCCAGGCAAGATTAAGTCGCCCCCATATCCGTTCTGGTAGTTCGAGTTCTTTTCCTAACATTCGTTTAAGAACTGGGGCTTTAAACCCATATTGAGTTACGAGAAGAATCGTTGTAAACAAGGCATAGATAACGGTTACTTTCCATTTAATGAATGCATCATTGTGTAATGCAATCGTTAATCCGCCAAATACAGCCACAGCAAGAAAAGTGATAAGGTGCATTTTCTCTACACGTCGATAGAGAATATAGTAGACAACCAACATGAGTCCGGTTGCTGCGATTAAAGCACCACTTGCATAATAGATATCGTATAATTTATAAACGATAAAAAATATAATCAGTGGGAAAAATTCAATTAATTGCTTCATTCAATATCCTGAGGCTCTGTTTGTGCCAGAGCCTATCATAACGTCTCTTATATAAAGATCAATTATCGTGCAGTGGCTGCTTTCATCCGCTGAGTAAATTGACGGAGCGCATCACACATTCTTTCAGGATCACTCAGATTCTGTTCAATTAACTTAACAACAGCTGAACCTGAAATAGCTCCGGCAGCTCCAGCTTCGATGGCTGCTTTTACTTGTTCAGGCTCGGAGATCCCGAATCCTAATAGAGCTGGGGATGCCTGATTTGCTTGCAGTTGCTCTAATAAATGCCCAACAGGTTTGCCAGCTTTTGATTCAGTTCCTGTGGTTCCTGTGCGACTGACTAAGTAAGTATAGCCGCTTCCTAATCGTGCAATTTGTAAAATTGTTGCGTCACTTGCATCGGGTGGGACCATAAAAATACTATCAATGCCATATTTTTTAGCTGTTTGTTGATATTCTTCAGCTTCGACAGTTGGAACGTCACCAATTAATAGAGAATCGACACCCGCTTCAGCCAATTCTGAATAGAAATGGTCAATGCCATTGCTGTAAACTAAATTAGCATACAGGAGTAATCCGATTGGGAGGTTGGGGTGACGTTGTCTTATTTTCTTAATGATATCAAGACATAAAGGTGGTGTAGTTCCAGCATTTAGTGATCTTAAGTTGCCCTCTTGGATGGTTGGCCCGTCAGCGACAGGATCCGAGAATGGGAAACCGAGCTCGAGAGCGTCAGCTCCGCCTTCAACGAGAGCTTCAATAACGTTTAATGATAGTTCGAGGTTCGGATCGCCCACTGTGACGAATGGTACAAATGCACCTTCATTGGTTTTTTCTAGACGTTTGAACATTTGTTGATAACGGTTCATTTGTATTCCTTCCGATGAGCAAAAATGTCAGCAACCTGGAAAATATCTTTATCGCCGCGTCCGGATATATTGACGACGAGTAGTTGCTCTTTATTAGGATCCTGATGAATTAATTTTAAGGCGTAGGCTAATGCGTGAGATGATTCCAGAGCCGGGATAATTCCTTCATGACGAGATAATTGTTCAAAAGCATCTAAAGCTTCATCATCGGTCACAGAGACATATTCAGCACGGCCAATACTATTAAGGTAGGCGTGTTGTGGTCCGACAGATGGAAAATCAAGACCTGCAGAGATTGAATATGATTCTTCTATTTGCCCGTATGGATCTTGCATAAGTAATGAGCGCATTCCAAAGAAAATACCTTCACGGCCATGCTTTAATGGGGCGCCATGCTGACCTGTTTGAATTCCTTTGCCGGCAGGTTCCACTCCAATAAGTTGAACGGATTCGTCGGGAATAAAGTCACAAAATAGTCCAATTGCATTGGAGCCTCCTCCAACACAAGCTATGAGAGCATCAGGGTTGCGTCCTTCATGGTCCATCATCTGTTGTTTAACTTCTTCCCCGATCATTTTTTGAAATTCGCGAACGATTGTTGGAAAAGGATGAGGTCCTGCGGCAGTTCCTAACATGTAGTGGGTAGTTTGATAACTGGCCGACCAGTCCCGTAGGGCTTCATTACAAGCATCTTTAAGCGTTGCCGAGCCACTGCTGACAGGTATGACTTCTGCTCCCATGAGCCGCATGCGAAATACATTGGGTTTTTGTCGTTCCATATCTTTGGCGCCCATGTATATTTTGCATTTCAAGTTCATTAATGCGCATGCCAGAGCGGTTGCTACACCATGTTGCCCTGCGCCAGTTTCAGCAATGACGGATGTTTTTCCCATTCGCTTGGTCAGTAATGCCTGACCTAGAACCTGATTGGTTTTATGGGCACCTCCGTGCAATAAATCTTCTCGTTTTAGGTAAATTTTGCTTTTTGTACCCGCAGTCAGATTTTGGCAAAGTGTCAGGGGAGTTGGTCTGCCAGCATAATCATTGAGTAGCTTTTGGTAATCCTTTTTAAACTCGGGGTCATCAATTGCATCAATAAATGCCTGTTCTAATTGATCTAAAGCAGGAAGCAATATTTGTGGAACATATTGTCCTCCAAACTCCCCGAAATAACGCTCTAATTTACTCATAAGAAATCTCTATTTAACCATCCGAAAATTATTGGTAGTGACGAAGTATCTGGAATACCTCAGCTATTTTATCTGGGTCTTTTTGTCCTGGGTCTGTTTCTAGGCCTGAATTGAAGTCCAGACCTATCGCCCCCATTTGTGCAGCCTGTGCTGTGTTCTGAGGGGTCAGTCCACCAGCTAACATTGCGTTGTTAATAAAGTCTTTGACCAGATCCCAATTGAATGTTTGTCCTGTTCCGCCTGTTTGTGTACCTACTTTGCAGTCAAATAGAAGTCGGTCAGCATTTTGAGGCACAACGGGTAGCTTATTTTCAACTCCGATTGCTTTCCATATTTCACACCGTATAGGTAGTTGTTTTTTGAGTAATTGGATAAATTCATCAGATTCCTGACCATGGAGTTGGACGGCAGCAAGTTGGAGCTGCTTTGCTGTTGCCACTATCTGATCAATAGGTGCATCGACAAAAACGCCAACATATCGTAGTGGCGTTGATTTTTTTATCTCAAGGGCTCTATCGATGGAAACGTTCCTTGGCGATTTTTCGGCAAAGATGAAACCGCCATACACTGCGCCTGCCTGATAAGCGTCGATGGCATCGTCTTCTCGAGTCAAACCGCATACCTTATGTTCACCTAAGATCACCTGGCGGCAGGCCATGTCAATATTGTCCTGTTCCATAATTGAACTGCCGATCAAAAATGCGTCTACAAGAGGGCTGAGACGACGAACATCCTGATTTGTATAAATCCCTGATTCGCTGACAATGGCCCGGTCTTTAGGAATTTGTGGCGCCAGACGTTCTGTGCGACCTAAATCGATGGACATGTCTCGTAAATCCCGATTATTGATGCCGATAACTGGAGCGTTTAATGCAATGGCTCGGTCAAGCTCAGACTGGTTGCTTACTTCCGTTAGTACATCTAATCCGAGTGAATGGGCTGTCTTGGCTAAAACTTCATAAAGCTCGTCATCAAGTACAGAAAGCATTAATAATATGACATCTGCCTGATAGTAACGAGCCAGGTAAACCTGATATGGGTCAACGAAAAAGTCTTTGCATAAAACTGGTTGATGAACGCGTGAGCGAACGATGGGCAAGAACGTATGGCTTCCCTGAAAATATTTTTCATCAGTCAGGACTGAAATAGCTGCTGCATGGTTGCGATAGACATCAGCGATAGCCGGCAGATCAAATGACTCACGAATCAGCCCTTTTGAGGGTGATGCTTTTTTACACTCTAGTATGAATTGAGTCGAATTCTGCTTAAGTGCATCGATAAAACTACGTTCACTTGGGACTAATTCATGCTTAAATTCAGCTAACGGTTGGTGTTGCTTGCGTTTTTTTACCCACTCTAATTTATCAGCAATGATTTTATCTAAGACAGTGCCTGTTTCTCTGATAATCACTGGCTTTTCTCCGCGAGTTGACGGGCTAAGTTCAATGGTCGTTTCGACTTCATTTCATCGATGGCCATTTGCAGACCCGTTGCTATATTATCGGTTTTTCCTGCTAATAGCAGGAGCAGAGCAGCATTTGCAGCAACTGCATTAAGATGGGCAAAAGAGCCAACACCTTGTAGTAGCTGCTCTGTGATGGTTCGGTTTTGCTCTGGAGTTCCGCCTTTGAGATCATTGATATCAGCTTGAGTAATACCAAAATCCTCAGGAGTAAGCTGATAATAGTCTATAGAGTTTTCATTTACATGGGCGATATCTGTTGGGCCGTGAATTGCGACTTCATCAAGGCCAGCGCCATAGACAACCATGACTTTTTTCATGCCCATTTGCTGGAAGGTCTCGGCGATCGGCTTAAGCAGACTTCGATCATAGACCCCCATGATTTCCATTGTTGGGTGGGCCGGATTGATTAACGGGCCGAGTACGTTAAAAATGGTTCTGGTCTTTAATGCTTTTCGCACAGGCATGGCGTGGCGAATTCCTGCATGGTATTGAGGTGCAAATAAAAAACACAGATTTAGATCATCGAGACATTGTCTGGCTGTTTGTGGGGACATCTCAATATTGATCCCCATCGCAGCAAGCAGGTCGGATGAGCCGGATTTACTAGAAACACTACGGTTACCGTGTTTGGCGATCTTAATTCCTAGGCTGGCTGTTACAAAAGCAGCTGTAGTTGAAATATTGATCGTGTTATACCCATCGCCACCTGTTCCAACAATATCGGCAAATTCATAGTCAGGTGTAGGAAATGGGGCTGCATTTTCCAATAATGCTTGTGCAGCACCAGCGATTTCAGTCGGTGTTTCCCCTTTAATTTTTAATGCAGTCAGAAAAGACGAGAGCACAATAGGGTCGAGTTGACCTTTTACTATTTGATCGAATAATTGCTGGCTTTGAGCCAGAGTGAGATCATTTCCCTGATAGAGTTGCTCAAGAACCTCATTCATATTCATGTCCCTCCAGCTGGCCACTGACCCATTCTAATGTCTGTTGTAAGAGTTGTTCACCCTGGCTTGTTAAAACGGATTCGGGATGAAATTGAAACCCGATCACCCGATCTGCTTCATTAAGAACAGCCATTGGCATTTCTTTATAATTTGCGACAACTTCCAGATTATGAGGAACTTGTGTTGCGACTAAGGAGTGATAACGGGCGACAGGCAGAGGGTTCGACAGATTTTCAAACATCCGGTTACCTTGATGTTCCACCAGAGATGCTTTGCCATGTACGGTTTCACTGGCTCTGCCTACTTTCCCTCCATAATATTCGACGATAGCCTGTTGCCCCAGGCAGATGCCTATGATTGGAATTTCACCTTTACATTGTCCGATGAGTTCAAGCATGCATCCTGCCTGGCTTGGATTTCCCGGACCAGGAGAGAGAACTAAAACGGGATCCTCAGCTGCATCTAATTGTGACTTAATCGCCTGAGCGCTAAGATTATTCCGATAAATTCGGACCGGATATCCCATTGAACGGAACTGATCAACTAAGTTATAAGTAAATGAATCGAAATTATCGAGTAAAAAAATAGTTTTAGCCACGAGAGACCTCCGCAAGTGTTGAACCGTGAGCAAGGGCAATCGCATTAAGAACGGCTGCGGCTTTGTTTCGGCTTTCATCGGCTTCTGCCTGAGGGATTGAATCAAAAACGACGCCACCACCGGCCTGGACCTGGGCTACATCATTTCTGACAAAAGCTGAGCGGATTAGTATGCAGGTATCCATGGTTCCATTGCCTGTGAGATAACCAATTGCTCCGCCATAACTTCCTCGGCGTTTCCCTTCGTGTTTTCGAAGTAATTGGGCTGCACTGATTTTCGGGGCTCCGGTTAACGTGCCCATATTCATACTGGCCTGATAGGCATTGAGCGCATCTAAGTCGTGGCGCAGCGTGCCAATAACCCTGGAGACTAGATGCATAACGTGGCTGTATCGATCGACTTTGAGAAGATCTGAAACGTGACGGGTTCCCGGTTCACTAATTCTGGCAACATCGTTACGAGCTAAATCAACAAGCATTAGATGTTCGGCTATTTCTTTTTTGTCTAAGCGTAGTTCTAATTCTAAGCGGCCATCTAGGTCCAAATTGATACTTCCATCGGAATTAAAACCTCGTTTTCGGGTTCCGGCGATAGGGTAGATTTCAACCTGGCGATTTTCCGGCGTATATTTAATAGCGCTTTCTGGAGATGCCCCAAAAATAGAAAATTTTGGATCATGAAGATAAAACATATAAGGGCTGGGGTTGGTTTTTTTGAGTTCCCTGTAAGCGGCTAGCGGTTGTGGGCAATCAAGATAAAACCCCCGGGATGGAACAACCTGAAAAATATCACCGTTGATAATGGATTCTTTTAATTGACTCACACATCCACAGAACTCTTTGTCACTCATATCTGTTGTGATGTGGCTTTGATAGTTTTCAATTGGGGTGGCGTGTATTTTTATATCTTCCTGACAAATTTGCTGAAGTTGCTTAATTCGATGGTTCAAGGTAAGTCGGTATTCCGGATGTTCGGAGAATAGACTGCCAATGACCTCAGCAGTTTTATTTTGATGATCAAGGTGTAAAAGTGTTTCGGCAAGGTAGAATTGAAAATCAGGCAAAATATTGTTGCTGGGCTGTACATCAATTAATTCTTCGAAACTGGCAATGAAATCAAAACTAAATGCACCGCCAAGGAACAAACCTTCAGGATGGTCAGTTAATGGTCCATATAATTGAATCAGTTCCCGTAGTGCGCTGACAGGGGAAAGGGCCTTTAACCGACTATCCTCATCTAAATCAGGATCGGGCTGCTCAAAATGTAACGAAAGTTGGCGACTAGAGCTCTGTGTGATGAGGGCGGGTAGAAAATGCTCTGATAATACAGAGATAATTTGCTGACCATTGTCACTTAAGGCCTGGAAGTGAACATCTCTTTCCTGACAGATGATTTTTAAGGCACAGTCAGTAAGCAATAAACTCTTTAGATCGGCTTTACTATCGATTTCGGCTGATTCAAGTAAAACACTTTCTCGGTCATTCTGTTGCAAACGTTGATAAAGTGCTAAGGGATCATCAACGTAAGCAATTTTTTCGACGATATTGGTCAGGGTTGGTTTTGGCCCTGTCATATTCTTTTCCCCTTTAAAATAAAAAAGCCCGCAAGATGCGGGCTTTTAAGAATTTGGTTTTGCTTTTTAGATACGCATAACAAATCACACCCGCCTAATTTGGAGTGTGCCACCACCAACGGTTTGAGATGATGTTAAGAGTAGTCATGCTTATCCTCAATTAATTTGATACCATTAAGTTAAACGGAAATTGCCAACTGATGTCAAGAGAATTTTTAAATATATGAGAATTGATTTACATTGTCATACGACCATTTCAGATGGTGAGCTTACACCTGAGGAACTGGTTGTTCGTGCAGAGAATCATCAACTGGATTATTTGGCTATAACCGACCATGATTCAACTGATGCATTAGCGGTAGCTAAAGCAATGGCTAAGCGTCTATTGATCATTAATGGTGTTGAAATATCAACGGACTGGGAAGGGTTTGAAATTCATGTTGTTGGGTTGAATTTTATGATTTCGAACCAGCAGTTGCAGCAATCACTTGTTGTCCAACGACAAAAGCGGAATGACAGGGCTTACGAAATTAGCTGTCGTCTGTCAAAAATAGGTATTGAGCCCGTGTATGAGCGGGTATTGGAAATGGCAAAAGGTGGCTGCATTACCCGGGCGCATATTGCTAAGGTGATTGTTGAACGTGGTATTGTTGGCAGTTTTGATAAGGTGTTTCAGAAATTTATGAGCCGCGGAAAGCCAGGTTATGTTCCGAATCGATGGATGTCGACTGAACAGGCAATTCAGTTGATTCATCAGGCTGGAGGTGTTGCTGTGTTAGCTCATCCTCTTCAGTACCAGCTATCGAATAAATGGCTTCGTCGTTTAATCGGTGAATTTGCTGAGGCGGGTGGAGATGCTTTAGAGATTGGTGTTTCGCAAATTAAGCCGGATCACCAGCGTTGGTTGTCTGAATTAGCAATTGGGCATTATTTAGCTGGGTCAGTCGGCTCTGATTTCCATCGACCGACCCGCTGGCGAGAGTTAGGTCGTTATCTGCCGTTGCCTGAAAATATTATTCCTATTTGGGAGAAATTTTCATTAGAAACAGGTTGCTTAATCGACTGAGGGAATATTTATGAGTCAGTTTTTTCAGGTCCATCCAGTCAATCCGCAAACCAGACTGATGAGTCAGGCTGCGGCAATTATCCGAGATGGTGGTGTAGTTGTTTATCCAACCGATTCTGGTTATGCAATAGGTTCTTTGGCTGTGAATAAGCATGCTCTGGAGCAAATTATCCGAATCAGGCAACTTGAACCGTCTCACCATTTAACATTAATGTGCCGCGATTTGTCAGAGTTATCTGTCTATGCCCGCGTCGAAAATAGTGCATTTCGTTTATTGCGCAATAATACTCCGGGCCCTTACACGTTTATTCTCAGGGGCACAAAAGAAGTTCCGCGGCGCTTGCTGAATGCAAAACGTAAGACAATTGGATTAAGAGTACCTGATTCTCCAATCGCTTTAGCGTTGCTCGAAGCTCTGGGTGAGCCGATGTTATCAGGGAGCTTAATTTTACCAGGAAATGATTTTACCGAATCTGATCCCGAGGTGATTCGCGATAAATTAGAAAAACAGGTTGAACTGATTATTGATGGGGGAGTCGTTGGTGAACAACCTACGACCGTTGTAGATTTATCTGGTGGTGATGTTGAAATTATCCGTCATGGACATGGTGATATTACCCCATTTAGTTAATTGTCAAATGGATTGTTAAGGACGTTATATAGCGTATGGTCAATCAGGTATCTCATTGTGAACCGGAACAACCCCGGCAATTAGTTCTGGCAACAGTGGATGGCGAGCCATGGCTTGAGATCCCTGGCGACCTTTATATTCCGCCTGATGCTCTTGAGGTGATTCTGGAGCGTTTTGAGGGGCCTCTTGATCTTTTGTTATATCTGATTCGTCGTCAAAAGCTGAATATTGTTGAGTTGCCTATTGTTGAAATTACCCGTCAGTATATGAATTATGTGTCGACGATGGCGTCTTTAAAACTTGAATTAGCTGCTGAATATTTGGTTATGGCTGCGTTACTGGCTGAAATTAAGTCGAGATTGTTGTTACCAAAGCCACCGATTGAGGAAGATGAGGAAGACGATCCCAGGGCTCAGTTAATTCGTCGTTTGCAAGAATATGAATTGTATAAAAATGGAGCAGAACATCTTGAGAAACATCCAAGGTCTCAGCGCGACTTTTTTGTAAGTGAACTGGGAAAACCAGATGATTTACCGGATGTTACTATTTATCCTGAGGTTGATTTAGCTGAATTGATTGCTGCGTTTTCACACGTTTTAGAACGGGCTGGTCAGTTCGTTCGTCATGAAGTGAGCCGCCAGCAATTATCGACCCGTCAGCGAATGAGTGACATTATGGCAAAACTTACGCCCGGGAAGTTAACAGGGTTTACGGAATTATTTGAACCGTGTGAAGGGCGTATGGGAGCGATTGTCAGCTTTATGGCTATTTTAGAATTGATTAAAAATAGTTTGATTCGTTGCCTTCAAAGTCAGCCTTTATCGCCTATCCAAATTATCCTTTATGAGGCTGAGGGAAATCAACAGGAGGGTGAGTCTAGTGGTTGATTGTACCCACAAACCTGATTTGGTGAATTTAGTCGAGGCTGCTTTGTTTGTCGCTGGTCGGCCTTTAACTGTGGCTGATTTACAACAAACTGTGTTGGCTGGTGTTGGAGCATCAAAAGGACAAATTCTTATTATTCTTGAAGAATTGGGTGAGCGGTATAAAAAACGGGGCGTGGAATTGCAAGAAGTCGCGAATGGGTGGCGATTTCAGAGTCGGCCAGAGTATGCTTTGCAGCTTGCTTCTCTGTGGCAGGAAAAACAACCCAGATATAGCCGTGCTATGCTTGAAACTTTAACGATAATTGCTTATCGGCAACCGGTTACCCGTGGTGAAATTGAAGCCATTCGTGGGGTAACGGTGAGTAGTTCGATTATCGGTACTTTGATGGATAGGCAATGGATCAGGGAGGTCGGCCATAAAGAAGTTCCCGGCAGACCAGCATTATTAGCGACGACAAAAGTCTTTTTAGATTACTTTGGTTTAAAGAGTCTCGATGAATTACCAGATTTGGATCAATCTTTACTTGAAAAAATTCCTCAGGACTTTCAGACTTAGCGCAATTTTTTAAGCGGATAGAGACATGAGCGAAAAATTACAAAAAGTCCTTGCACGATGTGGCCTTGGCTCTCGGCGTGAGATGGAAGCAGCTATTGATGCTGGCCGGGCAAGTATTAATGGCCAAAGGGCTAAATTAGGTGATCGTGTAGAGGCCGAAGATGCCATTCGCTTTGATGGTCAACTCGTAGATATACGACGCGCGGCCGATGAACCATGCCGGGTATTAATTTATCACAAATCGGATGGTGAAATTTGTTCTAGAAATGATCCTCAGGGTCGCCCAACCGTCTTTGATCGGTTACCAATGCTTCGAACCGGTCGTTGGATAGCCGTGGGGCGCCTTGATGTAAATACGCAAGGCCTGTTGCTGTTTACCACTGATGGTGAACTGGCTAATCGTTTAATGCACCCTCGCTTTGAAGTTGAACGAGAATATGCTGTTCGGGTATTTGGCGAAGTCAGTGAAGCTATTATTCAAAAACTTCAGAGTGGTGTGGAATTAGATGATGGTGTAGCACGTTTTACGAGTATCAAACGTCAAGGTGGGGAAGGGATGAACCATTGGCTGAAAGTTACACTTAGTGAAGGTCGTAATCGTGAAGTCAGGCGAATGTGGGAATCACAACAGGTACAAGTGAGTCGCCTGATTAGAACACGTTATGGGCAGCTCGTTCTTCCAAAGCAGCTACCGCGTAGTGCATGGAAAGAAGTTGATTTAGACACCGTCAATTATCTTCGTCAGCTGGTTCAGTTACCCGCTGAGATAAAGACGCTGCTTAAAGCCGGCGATAAAGTTCGTAATCGCAGTGCCAGGATCCGGCGTTCTGTTCGCAAACACCAGATTAATCGAAGTCAAAAGTCCTCAAAACGTTAGAAGCTATAGAATTTTGGAGATTAAATCTTGTTCGTATGAAACACGCTTCGGTGTGTTTCATCATTTTTGTCGATGTTCTAGGGTCTGTTGATCTTTGTACATAATTTACTCAGCAATACATTGAAAGCCAAATCATGATAAATGAAAGGACCAACATTGCTGAGTTATTTCTCTCTGATTTATCGTATCTCGTTGAAAAAGCTTTAAAATGTTTAATTCTAGCAAATGCATTTTCAACTAAATGGCGGTGTCTATACATGGCCCAATCCATATCAGCATTTTTCTTCGTGTTGTCCTTTCTTCGAGGGATAACTGCTTTTGCTTCTTTAATTTCGCTCACATTATCTCGAAATGTCTGGCTGTCGTAGCCCTTATCAGCAATCGCTATTTCGCAATTCGGGGGGATGATTCAGCCATGGTTATGTCGTTTCTGTGGCCCCAGTTAGCTCGAAATTAACAGGCAAACCATGACTGTTTACAGCTAAATGGAGCTTCGTTGAATGTCCACCTCGACTTTTCCCGATTGATCCTCCTGTACCGCTGGCATGCTGATGGACTTTGACAATACGGCCATCAATAAACAACCATTCGGTATCTGATATTTTTGATAACCATTTGAAGATATTATTTAAAACTCCTTTCTGGACCAAAGATTAAATTGTTTGAATACCATACTCCATTAACCAAAATGAGGCGGTGAATCTCGCCATGGAATACCTGTGCGCATTCGATACAAGATACCTTCTAAGGTCATTCTGTGGTCAATTTTGTTGTAAACCCGCTCCCTATCGAGCATCAATTCTTTAAGCTTTTCCCAGCTTTTATCTGTTAACATTGTCCGAGGTATAGCCACTCTAGGTTTGGTTGTTTTTTGGCGAAATTAATTATACCTTGTTGTTATGCCGTTTACTTTTTAAACAAAGACCAACACGCCCTAGAGTAAAACGCTTAATCGGAAAATTGCTTTAAAATGGATGGATAACCACTATATGTGATTTATTATCTAGAACAGAGTCTATTTAACGCCTTTTTCATTCATTTCTATTGATACAAATCAGTGCTATTCCCAACATTTAGAGTGAGTATTGACGCTTCATTATATTGCTGAGTGAAAGTTATGTGCTTTGCGTGTTTTGGGATGTTTTTTGACATCGAAAAGACTGAATATTTAGTTTTAAATTCATAACTTAGACCTGCTGAAATTATCTGGAACGATTTTTAGGTCATTAAGATTTTCTTATATACATATTTGTTTGATGGTTTATCTCAACCATTAAATTCTGACGGATAGGGACATGTATCTAAGAGCTATGAATGAGTGCCTTAGTGATTGGATTTCAGCGGTTAGGCTTTGGCAATATGAGAATAATCTCAATTATTGTCTTTTTATCTGCTTGTTTTAGGCATGATGAACCGTAAAAATATAAAAAAGGATTAAAACACAATGTCATTCAATTCGTTTAGTTTTACAACCGTTCCTGATATTCATCTTGAATGGGGGGGCGCATCTCAACTGGGAGCCTTGTTAAGTCAACGATTTGCTGCCCGTAAACTATTGTTGGTCACTGATGCCGGACTGATAAAAGCAGGTTTGATTGAACCTGTTCAAAAATCACTGACAGAGTCTGGTTTTGATGTTTTGGTTTATGATGATGTTGTTGCTGATCCTGCTGAATATATTGTTCGTGGGTGTGCAGAACTTGCCTGTTCTAAAGGAATTGATATTGTGTTAGGTCTTGGTGGTGGGTCATCATTGGATACCGCTAAGCTGGTCTCAGTTTTAATTGGTTCTGACCAAGATTTGAGTGATATGTATGGCATTGATAATGTAACCGGCCATCGAGTGACTCTTGCTTTAGTCCCGACTACTTCAGGAACTGGCTCAGAAGTGACCAATATTTCAATTATTACAACTGGTGAAACCACTAAAATGGGGGTAGTTGCCCGGCAACTATACGCCGATTTTGTACTTCTTGATGCTGAACTGACTGTTGGATTACCTGCGATTCATACTTCGGCAACTGGCATCGATGCTATGGTTCATGCCATTGAAGCGTATACATCTAAATTTAAGAAAAATCCTTTATCCGATGCATTGGCCCGGGAAGCATTGCGTTTGTTAGCTCATCATCTGATTCCTGCCTGTAAGGATGGGCAAAATCGTGAGGCCCGTGAAAATGTTTTATTAGGTGCGATGTTGGCCGGTCAGGCGTTTAACAACTCGCCGGTGGCCGCTGTTCATGCGTTAGCTTATCCGTTAGGTGGGAATTTTCATCTTCCTCATGGACTGACTAATGCCTTGATGTTAGGCCCGGTTTTGCGTTTTAACGCTAAAGTTGCAGCTCCTTTGTATGCTGAATTGGCTGATGCGGTTGGTATTCCTGGAGAAGGTGATGCACAGACCCGTTCAGCAGCTTTTGTTGATTTCATGCTTAAATTAATGGATGAAAGTGGCGCTCCCCGCCGTTTGCGTGATGTCAATGTGACAGAAGAGAGTCTCCCAATGCTCGCCGAAGAAGCAATGAAGCAAACCCGTTTGCTTGTTAATAATCCGGTTGAAGTGACGCAAGGTAGTGCACTTGAACTCTATCGTGAGGCTTTTTAATGACAGGTATTCGATTATATATGCTTCAAAGTGGTTCGCTTCGCTGCAAAGTTCATAGTATTAAAATGAATCAGGGCGAGGGCGCTGAGTGTGAGATCCCTGTTCCGTTTTTTCTTATTACTCATCCTAAAGGCCATACAATTATCGATGGAGGTAATGCAGTTGAAGCGGCTTTAGACCCAAGGGGATATTGGGGAAAAATCTGTGATGTTTACTGGCCAATCATGGATGAATCTGAAGGATGCGTTTCTCAGTTAAAAGCACTTGGGATCGATCCAATGGATGTTAAATATGTGGTTCAATCGCATTTGCATCTTGATCACACAGGGGCTATTGGGCGTTTTCCTAATGCGACTCATATTGTACAGCGCAGTGAATATGAATATGCCTTTACGCCAGACTGGTTTGCCCGTGGAGGATATATCCGTAAGGATTTTGACAAACCTGGGCTGGACTGGTTATTTTTAAATGGAGATTCTGATGATTATTATGATGTTTATGGTGATGGCACATTAATCACAGTGTTTTCTCCTGGCCACTCTCCAGGCCATATGTCTTTTCTGATTAACCTTGCTGCTAACGGTTCGATGTTAATTACCAGCGATGCTGTTTATACGACGGATCACTGGGAAGAAAAAGCTTTGCCAGGATTTGTTGCGTCAACGGTTGAGACGGTTCGTTCTGTCCAGAAATTGCGTGCATTAGCCAATAAAAATAATGCAAAAGTCGTGACCGGACACGACTCTCCGGTTTGGGCTGAATTTAAGAAAGCACCAGAGTATTTCAGCTGATCTCTTGAGATCATTCTATTTTGGAAGATAACCAAAAATGCTTTGAATGTCAGGGCGACATCCATGAATAAGCCTTCAGTTTTTCTGGAGGCTATTTTCAGTGAAATTTCCGCTTTATTCCCCTTGAAAAAGTCGTTCCTTTACCCTAGATCATTAGTAGGCGATAAATGATATTGCCTGAGTTAAATGACATTAGGTATACACCTGATAAAGGAGGTCAATATGAAATTACGTCCATGGAATCCTGCTGAAGAGTTTGACGATCTATTTAGCCGTTTTGGTTCGTTGGTGAATTGGCCCAGCCCATTTTCTAGCCCGAATGGGCGTTGGCTTCCAGCTACTGATATCAGTGAAACTGCTGATAATTATCAGTTGAAAGTTGAATTGCCGGAGATGAATAAAGAGGATATCAAATTAGCGATAGAAGATGGTGCACTTATTTTAAGTGGTGAACGGAAGCATGAAAAAAGTGATGAAAAACTGCATTTGAGCGAACGGTTTTATGGACAGTTCACCCGGCGTTTTCAATTGCCTGAAAATGTAGATGAGTCTGCTATTGATGCGAAATTTGATAGTGGCATGCTCTATCTGACACTACCTAAAACAGAACCGAAACAGGAAGAAAGTCACCGGATCGATATCCATTAATGGAATAGTCGTAATGCCGCCTTTGATAGGCGGCATTTATGAATTATATTTGAGATTTCATTTTATTGAGTCACTGTGTCAATTTCACCTATTGTGATCGGCGTTGCCCCAGCCTGATTCATTTTTTCAATTGCTTTCGTACCGTCATCTGATTGTATATTAACGGCATCAATTGCATCTGTGAGTAAATAGCAATCAAAACCTGCTTTTATGGCATCCAGCGTTGTGTGTAGTACGCAGTAGTCGGTTGCTAAACCGCAAATAAACAAGCGTTCAATATGCATATTTTTTAATCTGGTTGCTAATGCTGTTTTTTCAAAGGCTGAATAGGCATCCTCTGATGAGGTATTTGCTTTGGAAACTAACAGAGCCTGAGATGGCCAATTTAATATATTAGAAAGAGCTGCTCCATGTGTGTTTTGAACACAATGAACTGGCCATGGGCCACTTTGATTATTAAACGAACAATGGTCTTGAGGATGCCAGTCACGACTAAAAATAATACACTGTTGTTTTTGCTCAAATTTTTCAATATAAGCATTGATTGTCGGAATAATTTCATCTGCACCTTCAATACCTAATGCGCCTCCCGGGAGGAAGTCATTTTGAAGGTCTACAATCAGTAACGCATCATTTGACGCTAAATTTAGACCATGATTGTACTCGGACATCACAAATCCTTCATTGGAATATTAATCGATTCATTCTAAAGTTTGTTTAGAGAAACATCCATGCTAATTTTATAAGGCTGGTGTCATCTCTTTTAAGCGCTTTGGTACTTATTACTTAGATTTACTGTGGATATTGAAAGTTTGGATTTTTATTAAAAAGGAGTCTGTTTTGGAAAATGTTGCAGTTTTGGTTATCGATGTCCAGCAAGGGTTGTTTAATCCAGAGCCTGCTGATTGCCAGTGTGTCGTTGAACGAATTAATCAACTAACAGTTTTGGCCCGTGCAAGTCAATGTCCCGTTATATTTATTCAGCATCATACACCGGGTGATGATGCCCTTGCGAAAGGTAGTTCCAGATGGCAACTTTATTCTAGATTAATTGTTGAGCCAGGTGATCACCGGGTGGATAAGACAACACCAGATTCGTTTCTTCGTACATCGCTCGATGCGCTTCTTGCCAGCTTAAATGTCCGTCATTTGATTATCGCAGGTTATTCCAGTGAGTTTTGTATTGATACAACGGTACGTCGGGCTGCAGGTTTAGGCTATCGGGTAACTCTTGCTGCTGATGCACATACAAGTCATGATAAAGCACATGCAAGCGGAGTAGAAATCCGTCAGCATCATAATCTGACGTTATCTGCTATTGAGAGTTTCGGCGTGTCGATTGAAGCATTGGATAGTGCAGAGATTTGTAGGCGCTATTTATCACCAGAAGAATAGATGCCTCCCATCGGAAAAACCGAATCTTTTCCCTTATTATGAGAGAGTGTTCATCAAGAATGCAGCCTGAGATAATCTGTATATACTTAATACAGATGCTAAGACAAGCAGCAGGTGGATAAGATGGGATATTATGGTTCGCAATATAATGCTCCTAATATGTTATCCGGTTACGATCTTGAAGCAAAGAATCATGCTTTGATTGCCTACATTTTAATGGTCTTAGGTGTTTTCACCGGCGTTTTATGGTTTATTGGTGCCATATGGGCTATGGTGAAATGCAGTGATGTGGCAGGTAGTTTATTTGAAGATCATTATCGGAATATTATAACTGTTTTCTGGTGGTCGCTCGGGTGGGCGATTGTAGGGTTTGCCTTATCTATTATTTTGGTTGGCTACCTTATTTTATTGTTAGTGTGGATCTGGTCCGCATATCGGATTTTGCGTGGACTGGCCCGGCTGACAAGTAACCGAGCTTATTATGATTATGCATCTGATTTGTGAAAATCAAAAGGTGGATGATAATTTAGAAGTTCTTTAATGGGGACTGGGCGGGCATAAAACCACCCCTGAGCATATTCGGCATCATGTTCGCGTAGGAATTTTGCCTGTTCTGGTTTTTCTACGCCTTCTGCAATTACATTCTTATTGAGGCTATGAGCAAGAGCAATGGTCGCTCTTGTAATTGTTGCATCCCGTTCCAGTGAAGTGACCCCATTAATAAAGGAGCGGTCAATTTTTAAAACTGTTGCAGGCAGAAGTTGTAAGTAGCGCAATGATGAATGACCTGTTCCAAAATCATCGATTGCAAACCAAACCCCAGCTTCTTGAAGTTTTTGCATTTGCGCAACTGCAAGTTCAATATCTTTAATGACTGAATGCTCTGTTACCTCAAGTTTTAGGCGACTTGCTGGTAGTTTATATTCATTGAGTGTTTTAAGAATATAGTTAGTAAAGCTAAGGTCGAGTAAATCAGCGCTACTGATATTAACTGACAGATAAAGAGGCGTAGAGAATTTTTCATAAATTTCAGAAAATTCGTGACATGTCGTCTTAATGATCCAACGTGTCAATGAACGGATCAGCCCGCTTTCTTCTGCAATAGGGATAAATTCAAGTGGTGACAAATATTGCCCGGATTTCCAGGGCCAGCGAATGAGCGCTTCAACACCAATCATTTCACCATCGACGACCTGAACAATCGGCTGATAGACCATTTCGAATTCATTTTCCTTGATGGCTTCACGGAGTCTATTTTCGATTTCAAATCCTCTGACAAGCATCCGTTCTTGATTTGGGGCATAACTTTCAAAACTAACTCCTTGAGAGAGTTCTGGAGCAGCTCGCATGGCACTATTAGCCTGATTAAACACTTCATCGCGATTGTAGAATCCAGGTGTAATTGCCGAGACACCAACCGAACAACAGATAATGAGATTGGGGTGTGATGGGACGAGCGGTTGCTCCAGAATTATATTCATGCGCAGTAAAAATTTGGACTGTTCACGGCTGCCACGAAGTAAGATGGCAAATCTGTCATCGCGAAGTTTGGCCAGATAATGCTCCAGAGGTAAAATCGACTGAATTTTAGATGCAAGCTCACACAATAGTTGGTCTCCAATAATTCGACCATACATCCGATTAACAACGCGAAATCGCTGAACATTCATGACAATGAGGTGAAAGTCCTGATCGGCTTTTTGTCCACAAATAGCTTCAAGACGGTGCATAAATAGCTGCTGAGCGGGAAGTCCTGTCAATGGATCATACAGGGTTTGCTGGATCAGGTGATTTTGCTCATCAATGACAAGCTGATCACGCCATATTTCCCGGCTAATAATATGGGTAATGGTTTCTAATTCATGAATTTGTTTTTCTGTAAATTGACGTGGTTTGGTATCTAATACACAGACTGAACCGATTGACTGATCTGTTGGACTTTTTATGGCACAGCCTAAATAAGAACGGATATGGGGTGGATTAATGACCAGCGGATTGGAATAAAATCGATCATCTTTAAGTGTATCTTCGACATTCAAAGAATGATCCGGCTGTTCTATAGTATGGGCACAAAAAGACCATGAGCGTGGATGTTCATTTTCTTCTAATCCAATTTTTGATTTAAACCATTGGCGGTGTTTATCTACAAGTGACAGGAGTACAAATTCACCACCTATGAGTTGTTTGATAAGTGAAAGCAACAGATCAAAGCGCTCTTCTGGTTCACTATCTAGGATATTTAGACGGTAAAGCTCTTTAATCCGCTGATTTTCCTGAGTACTTCCTGTGGATTCTATCCACCCGGGTTTTATTTGATGATAGGTCATATGTCTTAATAGATGCGGACGACTATAAGAAAGCATAGCCAATATTATTAAAAGAGTATGTGAAAAGATGGTGTTACTTATTGATAGGTTTGATTATTTCAATAAGGCACTTTTGATATAGCATTTATTTTTGAAGTGGCGATTATATGCACTTGTTACGAACAATAAATGCTATGTATCGTATCTGGTGTTATACGTAAAACATGACAGATAAACAGGTATATCTTTTTCAAAGGTGGCGAAATGTTGAATGTTTTGTATTCAAAGATTAAAGGGCTAAAGTGGTTTGACCCTGGTTAAAATTAAAGCCGCTATCATTGTAAAAACACAACCTACCAAAAAAGTTGCACCATAACTATAACATTGGGCAATTCCTCCAGCGACGGCTCCGGCTATCACCGAGCCAGAATAAAGGCTGTTTGTAAATAAAGTGGTTGCTTGCCCTGTTTGACCTGGCATCAGATCCTGAAAATAGATCATCCCCAAACCGCCCAGAATACCAATAAAACCGGCATTCGCGATTTGAAGTATAAATAAAATGTGTGGAGCATGGAAAATATGCATCCCTAAGTAAAACAACATGCCGCAAAAGCAAGCAACGATTAAAAGACTTTTCATCCGCCAAAAACGTGTGAAATAACCAGCAACCAGCATTACCGGGATTTCTAATGCAGCGGCTGCTCCCATTATCCAACCGGCCAATTCTTGAGGTTGATGAAGTTGATGGCTAATATAGATGGGCATGGATATAAGATACATGCTGTTGCAACCCCACATCAGTGTTGATGCGACAAATAACAGAAGGACATCTTTATTAGTAAGCAGTGACTGAGATGTTTCAGATGAAGGCTTTTGATGTGGAACATCAGGGACTTTAAGTAGCGTAATCAGAAAGCTGATAACATAAATTCCCATTCCAATGAGAAATAAAGTTCGAAATCCGTAAGCAGCAATAACTGCGAATGCGATGGCCGGGCCGATAACCCAGGCCAGTGATAGCTGGGTACGCATGAATGAGGTAAACATGACTGAGCGCTCTTGAACATTATCTTTGAAATCTCGAGCCAGCGCGAAGGTTTGCGGCATAGATGAAGCGCTGAGGCTAAGTAGAAAGATCCCGAGTGTAATCAGGATTAAGTAACTTCGACACCAGTCGAACAATAGATAATTCAAAGCCCCCATCACCAGACAGATCAGGATAATCTGCTTACGGTGACCATGGCGATCGGAATAGCGGGCAATTAACTGACTGAAAATAATCCCGCCAATTGCATTAATGGTGTAAAACAGACCAACCTCAAAAGGCTCAACTTTGACTTCATTGGTCAGAAACAGGCTTAATCCAGGAATAAAGAGTGCGCCGCCGAGTCCAGTAAAAAAAGTTAATGTCATAAATGACATCAGTATTGGGGTTTGCTTTGTCCAATGGTTTCGCCAGAAAGTGGTGAACATCAAATACCTCAAATAAGGATTAAAAAGACTGAATGATCGTCTTTGTTGGCAAATCACAACGTAACAATATTCAGATGGTCATATGCATTTCACAGTGAAAATGCGTTGTCAGAAGCTATGCACATTTAGAATCATCAGGTAGCAGATTTTGAGCAGACATGGTCTGAATGGTGTGTAATGAATCTACTGCAAATTAACAGATTCTGGTTAGTCTATTCTGCCTTAATTTGAAAAATTCGGCCAGGTTTAGAGTGAATTGAAAGGTAAAAAATATGATAAAAATCATGTATCAAACATTGACTCTGTTTAGCTTTGGTCTGGTTGTTGATTTTTAAGGATCATGTATCATTCGCTGCTTGTTAAAGCATTACCTGCTCTGTTGATATAGGCTTAATCTTCTGTCAAAAATTTTTCATCTCAGGTTAATTAAATTGGTGATTGTATGAAAGTTCCTATGTATGTAGTTGATTCATTTAGCTGCCGGCCTTTTGCAGGAAACCCTGCAGGTGTGTGTATTACTGATGAACCATTAAATGATGCGGATATGCAGCTCATTGCCCGGTAGATGGCTGTTTCTGAAACCGCTTTTTTGTCACTTAAAAAGAATCGACTGCGTTGGTTTACGCCAGATAAAGAAGTTTCATTGTGTGGCCATGCGACATTGGCGACGATTCATATTCTTAGGGAACTTAATTTATTGGAGGAAGGAGTTAAAACCGGCTTTGAGACATTGTCAGGAACTCTCTATGGTTTATTCCAAGGTTCTCAAATAGAGCTTAATTTCCCATTACTTCATGTTGAGCCTGTCCCTGTTGAAACTCTGGGTCTAAAGATAGCGGCACTCCATTTAAGCGATAGTGATATTGAAATGGCAGGGCGGTTTTCTGAAGGAAAAGATTTTATTGTTTTGAGCGATGAATCGAAACTTATTGGGTTGCAACCCAATTTTTCTCAGTTGGGGGATATCCCCGGTCGTGGAATTGTTGTGACTACATCGACTCAAAATCCAGAATTTGATTTTTTAACGCGGTATTTTGCGCCCTGGGTTGGCGTGAATGAGGATCCTGTAACAGGCTCTGCATTTTGCGCGTTAGCTGATTATTGGGGGAAACGATTGAACCAAACTCGTTTGGTTGGCTATCAGGCATCATCTCGAGGCGGTCGTGTCGTCGTATCTGTTTTACCGAATCAACGGGTGATTTTGGCCGGGAATGCCGTCACGGTTTTGCGGGGTCATTTTGATTTGAATTAATCATTGAGAACCGTAGATGATTTGTCTGATTTAATGATACCTTATTTCGGGTATCTATGGATTGATTGTTATTTGCACTATCATTAAGCATTTTGTCCTAAAGTTGATCAATTGTGATTGTTTGGTTTCATGTGATGATGCGAATTTAAATTGATTAAGGGGAATGGAAAAGTAATAAGTCTGAATCATTTTTTCGGTAATAGTCTATTAAAAACAAATAATTATATTTCATTTGATTGTTTGTCAAAGCTTTTGTTATGTTCAAATTTTGATTCTTTTGTTAAAGAAAATTTGTAAAGCTTCTCTATTGGATCAAATTATGCCTGAGTGTCTGTATTCTCCCAGGAATAGACATGAGTTATGCAAGCATTTTTTGAAGATCAGTTTGAAGAGCTAAAAGCAATTCGGTATGAATTTCACCGCTATCCCGAATTGGGGCTGGCTGAAGTAAAAACAGCTGAAAAGATCAAATTAATTCTGACTGAACTCGATATTCCATTTGTCAGTGAAATTGGACAGACGGGAATTATTGCAACACTAACAGGTAAATTGCCTGATAATGGCAGAGCTGTCGGCTTAAGAGCCGATATAGATGCGCTGCCAATGCAAGAGCTGTCAAAACATGATCATTGTTCATTGATTGATGGCTGCATGCATGCGTGTGGCCATGATGGACACATGACAATTTTAATTGCTGCCGCCAAATATTTTGCTTTGCACCGGAATTTTGCCGGGATCATTTATTTTATTTTCCAGCCAGCGGAGGAAGGGCTGGGAGGCGCGGATAAAATGGTCAAAGATGGACTGTTTGAACGCTTTCCGATGGATGCTGTTTATGGGCTTCATAACTGGCCCTATATTCCGGCCGGTAAAATTGCTGTTTTAGATGGTCCCGCGATGGCAGCTCCCGATCGATTGTCAATTATGATTCACGGGAGAGGTGGTCATGGCGGTGTTTCACCTCATCTGACGATTGATCCCATCCGTATTTCTGCTTCTTTGGTTAATGCACTTCATACCATTGTTAGTCGTGAGCTTCCTCCACATGAAAAAGCGGTATTGAGTTTGTGTTCATTAAATGCTGGTTCAATGGAAGCATTTAATGTTATTCCTGACACAGCCAGTTTAAGCGGAACCGTCAGAACTTTCTCCAAAGATCTTCAGGATGTTATGGAAAGTTCAATCCGTCGTATTTGTGAAGGGATTGCTTCAACGTATGGTGCAAAAATTGATGTGGATTATCAGCGTTCATACCCGGTTACAGTTAATGATCCTGAATGTGCTCAATTAGTCAGAGATGTGATTGAAGCGACGTTCCCTGAAGGCGTATTAGACTCCGATGTGCTTCCTTCTTTTGGCGGTGAAGATTTCTCTTTCATGCTCAATGCATGTCGGGGGGCATATATCTTTTTGGGAAGTGCAAAAAACGATGAGGATGAGCCGCTTCATAGTCCTACCTTCGATTTTAATGATGATGTCATTCCTAAAGGGGCAATGCTTTTCGTGTCTGTAGCGCTTAGAGCGTTAAGTCAGCCTCTTTATCTTCCAAAAGGAAAAGGATGAGAAGATGAAAAACAAATTCGCAATGCCTTTTGTAATGATGTTTTATTTTCTGGTGTGTCTGCTGGCTATGGTCTGGCCCGGGGCCACATTAGCAAATCGAATAGAACCCATGATTTTGGGATTACCTTTTTTTATTTTTTGGTATCTCTTGTGGTCTTTCATTACCTTTGTCGGTTTAGTCATTTGTTATCGAGAACAAGGGAGTGACGATGATGAATGAGTCTTCTGTGATTATCACCGGGATCACATTTGTATATCTCGCTATTATTTTGTTGGTTGGAATTTGTGCTCGTCGAGGTCAGAAATCAACGTTAGAAAGCTATGTGGCTGGTGGTCGTAAAGTCGGTTTCATTGTGTTGTTTTTTATTTTTGGTGCTGAGTGTTTTTCTGCATCAGCATTTCTGGGTACCCCCGGATGGGCCTACAGCCGGGGTGTTCCAGCATTGTATGTTATGGCTTATTTAACTTTGGGAACAATTGTGTGGTGGGTGATGGGTCCACTGATTTCTAAAGTTGGCCGAAAGAAAGGATTTTTGACGCAGGCTGAGTTTTTAACGGATCGTTATCCGAATAAAGTGCTAGCGATTTTTATTGGAATTGTCAGTTTACTGGCGATGATTCCATATCTGACGATTCAGATTGCCGGTGCAGGGCTTTTATTCCATAGTGCAACTGGGGGCGCTGTTCCTTATTGGTTTGGTGCTTTGATTGCGACGGCTATTGTTGCAACCTATGTTTTTGTAAGTGGACTGGGGGGGATAGGTTGGACCAATTTGATCCAGGGGATCATGATGGTATTGATTGCCTGGTATATTGGTATTGAAACTACCCATCATTTCTTCGGTAGTGTAGGAGCGATGTTTGAGCAGATAAAACAGCAGGTACCGCAATATTTGACTTTGCCTGGTGCAGAAAATATGGATTGGGGGGCATTTTCAACAGCAATTTTAGTGAGTACGCTGGGCATTGTAATGTGGCCTCATATTTTTATGAAATTCTATACTGCCCAGAGCGGAAAAACACTCAGGCAAGTATTTGTTCTGTATCCTCTGTACAGTTTTATCATGATTCCTTTGATTTTGATTGGTTTTGCAGGGATTCTGGTCTTTCAACATGCGCCGTTAGCGAAAGCTGATGATGTGTTATTGAGTCTTGTTGTTGGAAAAGCAGGGTTTCCTGCTTGGATTATTGGGATCGTATTATCAGGGGCGCTTGCTGCTGCAATGTCTACAGCAGCAAATTTGGCTCATACGAGTGCTTCAATCTTTAGTCGCGATATTCTTTTTAATTTTCCCCGGTTTAATCAAATGAACGATCATCAGTTGCTTAAATCAACCAAGATTGGTGTGGTTTTGGTTTCTCTGGCCGGTTATACATTGGCAATGTTAAATATTCCAACGTTAGCGGCACTGCTGTTAGCTGCATATGGCATTATTGTCCAGTTATTGCCGATGTTGGTGGGAGCTCTGTGGTGGAAGCGGGCAACAACGTCAGCGGCGATTACCGGATTAGCGACCGGTTCAATTCTGGCGTTATATTTTCAATTTAGTGGTAGTGCTCCTTTTCACTGGAATGGAGGGTTTATTGGCTTATTAGTTAATAGTGGTGTGTTTATCGTATTGAGCCTTCATCATCCGGCTGAAGCCTCTTTGAATGAGTCTCAGTCGATCAATGTTGAAGAATTATCCTGATTTGATAGTTTAAGGATTAATATTTATTTGTTTTTAATGAGTAATAAAAGCGGACTTTTATGGTGATAAAGTCCGCTTTTATGGTTTAATGATTGATTATCAGATGGTATAGGTAAGGGTTGATTGTTGAAAATTTTAGTTGATGCTGATGCTTGTCCGGCGATTATTCGGGATATTTTGGTTCGTTTTGTGAATAAGCAACAGATCAAAACTATATTTATTGCCAATCAGCCTGTTGCGGTAAAACGTTCCTCTTTTGTAAGTACCTGGCAGGTGAGTCAAGGAATCGATGTAGCTGATCAGGAAATTATAAGACGTGCCTGCGAGGGCGATCTTGTCGTGACTCAGGATTTGCGACTTGCTCAGGCTGTATTGACTTGTAAGGCTATGGCTATTAGTCCCAGAGGCGAGTTATTTGATCGTGAGACAATTGACTCCAAGGTCTCCCGTCGGGATTTTAATGAAGTTTTACGGGAGAGTGGTGTATTGACCGGGGGGCCGTCTGCATTGTCTGGCCGTGATAGTCAGAGATTTGCAGAAAAAATTCAGCAATTATCCATTTAATCTCACATCAAAAAACAAGACTGACACATCATGAATCCATCGTTATTCATTGTGACTTTTTATCCTGAGTTGAGGTTATCTAGGTGTTGTTCCTTTTTTGGTAGTTTTGTCACAAACGTTATCTAAGAGTTCCATTTAAACGTATTCTGTACTCTGCTGCCAGTTACTGGCTAATGACTAAGCTGTATGTTATGTATGCCTGTGTCTACTCTTTTTTAGGATGAAAAATTATAACCATGAAGGATGTATACACTCTATAAATGCTTGAGTTTATCTCTTATTCGGCTTGGATGAAGTTCGCATTGACAGATGTATCGCTTCTGTTTTGTAATGTATGATAGATCAGTTGAATCAGCGTGAGTTTCGTTGATCGTTTATTTGAAGATTAATGTGTCATTGTTGAATCGTTTGTTGGGGGTTTTTTGAAGTTGAAAACATCTCAACAGCTTGTAACGTGTATGAATGTATCGTAATTATTTGCGATTGCGGTAAAAGAGGAAATAACGTGAAGTTGCAACAACTTAAGTATATTAAGGCTATTCGGGATAATAATTTGAATATTTCTGCAGCTTCGGAGTCTTTGTATACGACTCAGCCAGGCGTCAGTAAACAAACCTCTTTACTGGAACAGGAACTCGGTGTTCGGATCTTTAAAAGACATGGTAAACATTTACATGGTGTAACGGACATTGGTGAAAAAATCCTTCAGGAAGCTGAGAAAATCTTGCTCCTTGAAGAGAAAATTAAAGCCATAGCGAAAGAGTATGTTGCACCCGGAACGGGTTCTTTTAATATCTATACAACGCATACTATTGCACGTTATCTTTTGCCCGCAAGTGTTGCATCGTTTACAAAGCGCCATCCAAATGTGAATTTTAATCTCCATTCAACGCTTCCTTCGGTCATGCAGGGGGGGATAAGTAAAGGTCATGCAGATTTTTCTATTGTGGCACAATATGTAGCACCTGATCCTGACCTTATTATCCTGCCGGCATATCTGTGGACTTTATCGTTGGTTCTTCCATTTGATCACCCTTTGGCATCGGTTGAAAAACCAACTCTAGAACAAATTGCTAAATATCCATTGTTGAGTTATGAACCTGGTGCAACAGGGCGGGATATGGTTGATCAAACGTTCCAGGAGCATGGTCATAGTGCTAAATATTTTATGACAGCGATGGATGCAGGTCTGATTAAGCGTTATGTCGAACTTGGCTTTGGAATAGGTATTATTGCTTCTGTTGCGGCTAAAGATATTGAAAATATGCCTCTAAAATGGATTAGCCTGGAACACATTTTCGAACCTTGTAAGGCTTGGATCTGTTTTAGTAAAGATGTGATTTTACAAAATTATATGTATGATTTTTTGAGTGCATTTGCACCTCATCTGACTAAAGAGCTGATGGAAAATATTCTCAAAAATAGCAACAGTGATTATGTTGAAAAATTATTGAATGATATTGAATTACCTGTCTATTAATGATTGGAGTCGTTGTCGTTCTTTTCTATTTTATGTGAAGTTGGTTCCATAGTTTAGTAGAGTCATGGAGCGGCTAGAGCAAGGATACTAACTTCTTCAGCCAAGGTTGAGTTTTAAAATAGGCAGTAAACAACTGCACCAATGATGAACGGTTTTTAGCATGATTACCATTTTTTTTTGGGTTGGAATAACATATCCAAATCGTCTTTTTCTTTTTGTTCTTCGGCTTCCTGATTTTTCGCTTTGTTTAATTTCTCGCTCATGTCATTGTTCATTTGATGCATCTGACTTAGTTTATGCTCCATATATTCATCTCTATCGCTGATATTATTGATGACATTGATGGCCTTATTGAGGAGTTGTCTGGCTGTCCCCCATTGGCGCATAGCCTGTGCTTCCATTGCCCGTTTAATGGTATTTTCAATATTCACTTTTAATATCATGAGTTCTAAACGGCGATCTTCTGCTATGAACGTGGGGGTTGCTATTCTTCCCTGAGCATGTTCAGAACGGATAACCGATCTTAACCTCTTGACAATTTTGAGCATTTGAATGGCTTCACCATCGTTGTCTGGGACTCTGAATTTCTGGGCACTTGCTGCATTTTTATCCTGTAACTGGTTTATCTGGTTTTGGCTGGCTTCCTGGCGTTCTTTCAGGCCTTTCATTTCCGGATAAACTTTTTGGATCTGATTCATGGCATTGAACATACGTTTATGAAGAATCAGCATAAGAGTGACAGAATAGGGTAGGCGGGCAGAATTGAGCAATAGGTCCTCTGTCTCGCTGATGATTCTTCTTTGTCGAGATACTGCAGAGCGAAGATCTGCCTGCTGTTTCTGTTTATACTGCAAAACAATGTTATAGCCGATGACTAAAAACAGTAAAATGCCGATTGCAATAAGTACCAGTGTAAAAACCATATCAGCTAACGGGAGTCCTTTTCGTTGATTTATCATTGTCAGAATGAATTAATTTCGTTTTATTTATCATTCAGCCCATAATCGTCAATACTAGGTTAAATAGCCGCTCAATTATTTAATCATAACGGTACAATATGACGCTGGTTAAACAATCAGTCAAATGACGATACAAATTCACCACTTCTACCAGTATATCATCAGGATAATTTACTTAAGCATTATTTATGCTGGCGATTAGCCTATTATCGGCTTCTTAGGTTTGAATCTGAACTGTTTTTGCCAATATATGTTGTTTTTTCTTTGAGTCTTTTAGTCGGGTAAAGATCATAGAATTCAATATCGCGGGAGAATCTATCATTATTTTAGCGGATCTGTGAGGTAGAAACGTTCATTAGTTGTACATTTCTGATGTCTTTTATAGGTGTAATAATTAGTTTAAATAAGAACTGTAATAGCTTATATACATTGAGTAGCACTAATATGGCGCAGCTAATGCCACACCATATTGAATTGTGCGCGTTATAAATCTCATAATGATTTAACATTCAATAATATTGACTGCTAATCCACCGCGGGCTGTTTCTTTATATTTAGTTTTCATATCTTTGCCTGTTTGCCACATGGTGCGGATTGCTTTATCCAGTGAAACGGTATGCATGCCTGTCCCCCTAAGCGCCAGTCGGCAGGCATTGAGTGCTTTGATTGAGCCCATTGCATTTCTCTCAATACAGGGAACCTGAACGAGTCCACCGATAGGATCACAAGTGAGACCTAGGTTGTGTTCTATGGCTATTTCAGCTGCGTTTTCGATTTGCTCAGGGGTTGCCCCGAGCAATGCAGCTAATCCGCCGGCGGCCATTGATGCTGCTACTCCCACTTCACCCTGACAACCGACTTCTGCTCCGGAAATTGAAGCATTCTGTTTATACAAACTGCCGATAGCGGTCGCAGTCAGAAAATATTGGCGACAGTGTGTGCGTGAAATTGGCATGATGAACTGATCAAAATAGGCGAGTGTCGCCGGAATAATACCGGCTGCACCATTGGTTGGGGCTGTGACAACCCTGCCACCTGCTGCGTTTTCTTCACTTACGGCTAATGCAAACAGGTTTACCCAGTCCAGCACATTCAGCGGATCAGATGAGATCTGTTGGGTGGCTTGTAGCTTTTGGTATAGAATTGGGGCTCTGCGTTTTAATTTAAGCCCTCCGGGTAAGATCCCTTCTTTATGGATCCCTCGTTCGATGCATTGATGCATGGTTTTCCATAGTTGTTCACAATAATCATCGATAGCATCGGTTGCATGTAGCTGTTGTTCGTTTGCCAGGACTATACTGGCTATACTCATTCCGGCTTGTTCGCAATGTTCAAGTAACTGTAATCCACTGTCAAAAGGATATGTTTCCTGAACGGATGGTGTCGTTGGTTCGGCTTCATCCGATGCATCTGCATCCCTGATAAATCCACCGCCTAATGAATAATAGGTTTTAGATATTGTTGTGCTATTTGAGAGCGTTGCATGAAATGTCATGGCATTATTGTGTCCCGGATGGCATTTACGACGATGGAAAGTGAGTGCCCCCCGGTTTGGGAAGTGGATTTCGGTTTCACCCGATAATGATATTTTTTGCGATTGTTTAATTTGAGCAAGCATGTCTTCAACTTTATCGCAATTGACATGCTCGGGATGTTCGCCACTTAGCCCTAAAATAATGGCTTTGCCTGTACCATGCCCGTGACCTGTGGCTCCCAGTGAACCAAATAATTCAATTGTGACTTGTGCTTTTTCATTAAATTCAGGTTGTTGAATCAGCCACTTCGCAAATTGATTTGCTGCTATCATAGGGCCTACGGTATGGGAGCTGGATGGTCCGATACCGATAGTGAATAGATCAAACACACTGATCATAATGTTACTATCCTCGCTTCTCGTTATGGCTTTCGGGGGCTTATTGTCGTTTATTCTTTGATGTTATCTTTACCGTTAGCTCTGGATTTGTCTAATCAATAGTTCTGGCTAACGCTATCATTCGGCATTAATTTTGCCAACCGGTACAATACACTGGCTGTTGCTCCCCAGATGACCTTTTTATTGATTTCTATAAAATGAATTAAATGTGTTTGTTGATGACGAAAAATCTGCATATGTTGGTAATTTTCAGGCATTAATAGTGGTTGAAACGGAATATGAATAATTTCATCTACTTCATCATGATTAGCGCATAACTTTAAGTCACTGGTAACAATACCCACAAATGGAGTCATGATGAATCGGTCCCCTGCCAACTGATTTGAAAGTTGAGTAACCACTTGAACCTGCGATGGTTTTATCCCAATTTCTTCGTCAGTTTCTCTTAATGCCGTTGTCTTGAGATTTGGATCGCCAGGCTCCACGCATCCCCCTGGGAAGGCAATCTGTCCTGCGTGGTGACGAAGCTTAAGGCTGCGGCGAATCATCATTAATTGCCATTTTTGACCATCATAATAAACTGGCAATAAGACAGCAGCCGAAATTCTCTCTCCGGCCTCATGAAATTGAGATGAGTGAGATGTCATAGGGTTAAGCAGTAGATGGCTTAGCCAGTTTTCTGTCATTAGACCTCTTGAAGTAGCGGTAATATTCGGCCTAATTTGTCTAAGCATTCCTGATATTCTTCGTCGACTTTTGAATCTGCAACAATGCCTCCACCAGCCCATGCATAGATGTTTTGTTGCTCTGTAACCAGCGTTCGAATAGTAATATTGGTATCCATTCGTTTATTTTGGCTGATATACCCAATTGCTCCACAATAGGCATTTCGGCGATGAGGTTCAATGGTTTCAATAATTTCCATTGCCCGTACTTTCGGGGCGCCAGTGATAGAGCCACCAGGAAAGCAAGCTCTGAGCAGATCTTCGGCCGATAAATGGTCATATAATGTTCCCGTTACTGTACTGACTAAGTGATGTACTGCATTAAAGCTTTCAATTGCAAACAGCTGAGGGACGCGAACAGTCCCTGGTTGGCTTACACGACCGATGTCGCTACGGAGTAAATCGACAATCATGACATTTTCAGCTTTATCTTTCGTTGATGCCTGAAGTTCATTTGCAAGCCATTGGTCTTCTTGAGGTGTTTTGCCTCTTGGGCGAGTCCCTTTTATTGGTTTTGTTTCGATTTGCTGTTCTTTTAAAGCAATAAATCGCTCAGGGGAAATCGAGATAACTGTTGATTGAGGAAATTTCAGATAAGCTGAATAAGGTGTGCCATTTGCCTGTAGTAGTTGAAGGTAAGCACTTCTTGGATCGCCTTGAAAGGAACTACTAAATTGTTGTGTGAGATTTATTTGATAGCAGTCGCCACTTTTTAGAAATGCATGGATTTGATTAAAGCATTGTTGATAATTTTCAAAGTTGAGGTTTGTTTTCCACTGACTTACCAGTTGAAAAGTCCCAAGTTTTGATTCAGTTTGTCCTTGTAACCAGTTATACCTTGATTTCCAGTAGGTGGGGGCATCGGGATGGTTTACGACAAGCCATGTTTGCTGTGTAAATTGATCTTCAATAAGGGCCCAGTCATAAATCCCTACCGACATATCAGGGCATTCAAGATGTGTTTTCTCAAGGTTTGGAATATTTTCAAAGCGACGGCCTAAATCATAACCGAATAATCCAATAATTCCGCCGCAAAAAGGTAAATCGCATTGAGATTCTTCACCAAGTAGTTCAATACGCCATTGGTGACAAAGTGAAAAAGGGTCATCATTGCTTTTTTGAGATTGTCCTTGATGCTTAATAATAGTTTCTTGACCAAAAGTTTGTAAGGTCGCAACAGGATCGGCTGTATAAATACTATATTGATCTCCAGAACCTAGGGCACTTTGTAGTATCTGACTCCAGTTGAGTTGTCCTAGTTTTTTGATAAATAAGTCACAATTATAAGGAATAGATTGATAATAGATCATTTTTTCCGTGTTTTAGCCGTTTCTGCGAAGGTAATAACTGGTTGTCAGTGGGATGAAAGAGTACCATAAAGTGCTGATAGGGTCGTGTATCATTGAAAAAACGAGTGAAATAATAACCTTATCTGATTTTAAAAAAATAAATATATATATATTCATAACAGCGATGGAGCTGTGTTTTTCACTAAGATAATTTGTATGAGGAGATGATGTTATGACCGTCATCCATAAGCAGGATTTCATCGACAGTGTCGCCGATGCCCTGCAATTTATTTCTTACTACCATCCTAGCGATTTTGTACAAGCAATGGCCCAGGCCTATGAAAAAGAACAAAATTCTGCTGCAAAAGATGCTATTGCACAGATTTTGGTTAATTCCCGAATGGCTGCAGAAGGTCATCGTCCTATTTGTCAGGATACGGGCATTGTGACAGTGTTTGTTAAAGTTGGAATGCAAGTGCAATGGGATACTGATGAGTCGCTTCAGAGTATTATTGATGAGGGGGTCCGGCGTGCTTATGCCAATCCAGATAACCCGTTACGTAAATCTCTGGTTGCAGATTCTGCCGGAAGCCGTCAAAACACGAAAGATAATACATCGGCAGTTGTTCATACTGAACTGGTAAGTGGTAACCAAGTGACTGTCAGTATTGCTGCTAAAGGGGGCGGATCTGAAAATAAAGCGAAGATGGTGATGCTTAATCCATCTGATGATGTTGCCGAATGGTTAGAACAGACAGTGCCTTTAATGGGAGCAGGCTGGTGTCCGCCAGGAATGCTTGGTATTGGTATTGGCGGTACGGCTGAAAAAGCAGCAATTATGGCTAAAGAATCTTTGATGGAGCAGTGTGATATCCATGAATTAAGGGAAAAAGGGGCCCAAACTACGGAAGAGAAACTCCGGTTAGATATCTATGATCGTGTCAATAAACTGGGAATTGGTGCACAGGGGCTTGGTGGGTTGACCACAGTTCTCGATGTTAAAGTCAAAACATGCCCAACACATGCTGCGTCAAAACCTGTTGTTATTATTCCGAATTGCGCAGCAACACGGCATATTGAATTTACTCTCGATGGCCATGGTGCTGCCGAATTTACTCCGCCACCATTGAGTGATTGGCCCCAGATACAGCATGGTTCAAGTGAAGGTTCTAAACGGGTTGATTTGAACGATATTACTCGTGAGGAAATCACCAGTTGGAAAGTTGGCGATACATTATTATTGAATGGCAAGATCTTGACCGGACGTGATGCAGCCCATAAACGGATCAAAGAGTTGCTGGATGCCGGTCAACCATTACCTGATGGTGTTGATTTTAATGGCCGCTTTATTTATTACGTTGGCCCGGTTGATGCTGTGCGTGATGAAGCCGTGGGTCCTGCTGGTCCGACAACATCGACACGTATGGATAAATTTACGGATATGATGCTCGAAAAAACCGGTTTACTCGGCATGATTGGTAAAGCAGAACGTGGACCGGAAACCGTTGAATCGATTCGTGAACAACAGGGGGTTTATTTAATGGCTGTTGGTGGTGCGGCCTATTTGGTGTCTAAAGCAATTAAAAAATCACGTGTCGTGGCATTCGCTGATCTTGGAATGGAAGCTATTTACGAATTTGAAGTAGAAGATATGCCAGTGACTGTTGCTGTCGATAGTCAAGGACAGAATGTGCATAAACAAGGACCCGATGTTTGGAAAGTGAAAATTGCACAAATGCAGGATGCATAAGTAGAACAAGAGGCATATGCTTCTTTTTGAAACTCTTCATATTTGAGTTACGATGAAAAAGTTATAAATATGAAGAGTTCATTGCGTTTCAATTTAAAGGAAAGTTTTTCGGGACGCTGTCTTTGTCTCATCTCTGTGTTCAAATTCAAAACCGATACCGAACAGATTGAAGCTCTGAAATCATGTCTCGGTGATCTGCATTTCAAGCCTGCACACCGAAGCTGCTTTCGATCTTTTCAAACAGACACTGCTGCTTGATCTGAACAATGTTGATTTTAGTATTTACACATATGTCACTGTCAATATGGCCTTATAGTTACAGAGGCAGGCATTCAGACACAAGTTATACCACCGGTAAAGATATACGATGTGAAACAATCCATCACATCGTATATCTTTGTGTTGATGGCTGGTCATAATATCTTTTTTTTTCAGGAAATACTTGGTACCAGCCTGACTCAGGTTCCCGGGGGTCGGTAGGGATTAATTCTGCGCGGTTATCGGCATGTTACCCCAGAAAGGGAACTGATCACTTTCGCTGCCTCCCTCATAAGGTAATGCACCAAATGGGAAATTAAACTTACCATTTTGATTTTTCCACTGAGATTTCGGAGGAATTACCGCGGTGATTTGCCAGTGTTCCGCAATCTTGTTACTGGTTACCCGGAACAGATCATAAAAAGCCATGGGTTTGTCATTCATCATTCCGCTACTCACCGAAAGCACCATATTACCCTCTCCCAGTACCGCCTCAACTTTCTGATAGATCAGATTGTTATCATCAATTTTCTGTTGCAGAGACTGTTTAAACGCGGAAAGACCATCCGCCAGACCTAACTCATGGGATATCACTTTTTGTGCCACAAACTGATTTGCTGCGGAAGGATTTCCAGCCACATAAACTTTATTCATGGCATGCAGTACCAGTAATTTATTCGGGTAAGTCAGGCTAAAGTCATAAGGCTGTATCAAACCGTCTGTCTGTGTATGTCCACTTGGTGTTTTTTTCGTCGAAATAGGCGCCAGATTATCCCAGTGCTCTGCAATCTTGCCGCCCTGAAAGCGGAAAATATCAAAGACGGCAAATCCCAGAGCTGATTTTGAGTGCACGATAACATAAGGCCCGTCCGTTAGCACACGTAACAATTGCCCAGTCGGCTGAGGAGATGCCGGAAAACTGTTCAGAAATTGTTTGAGGCCATTGAGTTCGGTAGGGGCAGACAAATTATGCTGGATATAATCAGAACGAATATATTTCAGTGGCTGTTGGTTGGTTGTGCCCAGATAAGTCAGAACTTCAACCGCTTTCTCGGCATTGGTCAACGGTATCTGAGGCATCGGCGTTGCGACGGCAAACCATGATGAAGCAAGTAAGCACAGGCTTAGCATAAAACGTTTCATTGGGTGTCCCTATTTTCTTTCATTTTTCGTAGGATAGGATAGACCCGGCGCACTGATACGATGATGACAGATGCGACTGCTTTGACTGTACTTGTTTCCGGGTACAGAAATATCTGTCGGCATGGATCATAGACACCGGGAATAACGTTACTCAGTTCACAATCTGAACATAATGTAGATTATCAGAAAAAAGATAATAGTTATTAACATTTATTATAAATAATTATGTCAAAAATATAACAAGAGAGAAACATCATTAGTGATAAGTAAATTATGGAATTCAAAATGGTGAAACACCCACTTAATGACCTGCAACCTGCTTATGATCTGCCAGATATTAGTTAATAATGAAAAAGTTATAAAGATGAAGAGTCCATTGAGTTTTAATTTATTCGATATACCATAGTGACATGTTGAGTTCATGAGCATTGGTATTTTTGTGATTTTTCGCGATTGTTTTATACGTATTCTGGCACTTTTTCCCTGTTTGTGGTTGTTAAGTGGTTGTGTGGCTCATATGCCTGAACAGAATGTTTCTTTAGTTAAGACTAAAACAACCGAAACAGTGAAAAAACCGTATTTATCTCCTGTTAAGCCTCAAACATTAATGATCAGCAGTGATCGTCGATATCCGTTGATTATGGGGAGTTTAATTCGTTTTGATCCACAGATGATTAAAGGTGTTGCGATGCAGTCTGGGGATCTAAAACAACACTATCAATGGCTGGAAAATCAGCTTTCTTCACTATTGAGTTATCGCGGTTTTGTGGTGGCCAATAGTCCTAGTGCATCATTGTATTTTGCAGCAGCACTTTATCACCCACCTCTACAGAGTAATACTGATCCTCTCAATCAAATTTATCGGGCAAATACACAACCTGTTACTCAAAGGCAGTCTTTATCATTGTTGTTGCGCATCTATCGTAGAGGGGCTTTGGATCCTCTCTGGCAAGGTGCAGTAAATGACTATGCAACGTATTTACCAGATGGTCATCTTTCATTTGAAAAAACGAAATCCAGAGACTTAATGATTAGTTTACTGCGAATGATTCCAATGACGGTTAATCGCCATTAGCAGATTTTGGTTTTTATGAGTTTTTTCTAACGCAATTAATGTACTCGATCATCGAGGCTTAGTGTTTATGCCATGTCCAATATGTGTTTGGTTCAGACAAAAAAAACCCAGCGACTGCGAATTGCTGGGCTAAGGATTGTGTTTAATTACTTGGCATATATTAAGACTACGGCTCAGAGTGAAAGTTCATATGAATTCAAAAAAATTATGTTTTAGTTGAAGATGCCGATACATATGTAGATGACTTGTGATTTTTGTGCCAAATGGTCGATATGGGCGTGATAAGTTTTCTTTGTATCTGCCGGGTTTGAAATATATCAGATTTAGAATGTGAATCGTTTAGCCCATAAACTGACCAAAAATATATTCGCCCATATTTAGAATGAGGTGGTTATTTCGGGTTGGGATTAGGCGATATTTTAATGTTCAATCTGTATTCTATAGGGTGGTTCTGATGTTAGCTTGAGTAGCATATCAGGAAATAGTTTTGATACATCATGGCTCAATAGTGATTTATTGATGACTTATGATTCATGATTGTGGTGATTTAAATTGTAAAAATTTGGCATTAACACCGACATATTTCAGATATAAGGATGTTGTTTCATCTAAGATTAGGTAAGGCGGTCATGTATCGTCTTAATCAGGGATAATCTATAAGTCAGATCTTATAGAAGGGCTGGGTATATGAGTAAACAAAACAATTTTTCGCTCAAATTTAAACTTTCTGCTGCAGCAACATCTGCTATTTTAGTCGGATGTTTGCTGGTTATGGGGATATCGTTTCAAAAATCTATTGAAAGACGTGTTAGTAGTCTTAATCAACAAATAATAGAGTTAAGTGGAACCTATAACCATTACATCTGGGACTGGATGGAGATTCGTAGTCATGTATTAAAAGCGATTCCAGCGTCGGTACCGCAAAAATACATGGTTGATACTCTAAAACAAGCTAAAAATAGTGCTGGATTTGCTAATGTATTCATTGCATATCGTGATGGCTCTCAGCAAAATGCCGATCAGGTTTCGCTTGCAGCTGGAAATGATGATCCCAGACAGTGGGGATGGTATAAAAAAGCGAGTCAGATGCCTGGACAACTTTATATGGATAATCCGACGATTGCATCAGCAACTGGAGAAAATGTTGTTTCGTTTGGTTTAGAAAGAGAGATAAATGGTCAATCGGTTGTTTTTGGAGCCGATATGAGCATGAGTAAAATTATTAATTTATTAAGTAGTGCTGAATTACCTGGGGAAGGAAGTATTTTTATTGCAACCCGTCAGGGAAGTATTTTTGCTTATAAAAATACTCAGCTTTTGAATCAGCCAGTTAAAAAATTGGGATTAGATTTAAGTCATTCTCAACTTATAGCTCTTGCCAAGAGTCGGACAATGAGTCGCCAGATTGTAGATGCTCAGGACAGCTGGGTTTATGTGAGCCCGATTAAAAATAGCCGGTTATATACGGTGATCATTATTAATCGGGATTCGATTATTAGTCCTCTGATTGCAGCTCTGTGGTTTCAGGCTTTAGCAACGGTGATTGTTGTTGTCCTTTGTATCGTGGGTTTCAACTTTTATAGCCATCGACTGTTTAGTTCGCTTGGAAGCGTGTCAAAAGCGCTAAAAAAAATTGCTGAGGGAGGAGGGGATTTAACCCAGCGAATTCATGTAACTAGTGGTGATGAAATCGGTGTTTTAGCCTCTAATTTCAATCGGTTTGTGCAAACAATGCAAACGTTGGTTTGTGATTTAAGAGCTCAAATTGAGGTGTTGCGTGAGCAGAGTCATGTAGCCGATTCCCGCTCTGAAAAAACAGCACATTTATTGTCTGAACAGCAGCAGGATGTGACATCAGTAGCAACGGCGATTGAAGAAATGGCAACGGCGACTGAAGAAATAGCGCGTCATGCGCAGGAAACACTGGAATCAGTGAATCAGTCAAATGAGATGACATCGTATGGGTATGAATTGGTTCAGAAAAATCAGAATTCAATTAATCAACTGGTAACCTCTGTAACAAATGCTTCTGATGTAATTGGTGAACTGCATGGTCATGCTCAGAATATTAATGGTATTTTGTCGGCAATTCAGGGGATTGCTGAGCAGACGAATTTGTTAGCTTTAAATGCCGCTATTGAGGCTGCAAGAGCCGGAGAACAAGGCCGTGGGTTTGCAGTTGTTGCCGATGAGGTGAGAACGTTATCTCAACGTACTCATGGCTCGACTAAGGAAATTCAAAATACAATTACTATTTTGCTTGAGACTACTGATAAAGCCGTAAATATCATGAGTCAAAGTTCTCAGTTGGCAAGTAGTTCAGTCACCGATGCGTCTGATGCATCTGAATCGCTTCAACAAATTAAAACTTCAGTTCAACGTATCAGTGATATGAATTCACAAATTGCCACTGCAGGTGAAGAGCAATCGCAGGTGACAAGCGAGATTACTGAAAATGCCACCCGAATTAAAGATTTGGTTGACCAGTTAGCAGAGACTGCAGAGCAGTCCAGACAGGGTTCACAAGATTTAGATCGTCAGGCGGGTAATCTGGCAGAAAAAATTGCTTTATTTAAAGTAGATTAAGACAGTCTAGATTTTGCAAATGAATATAAAGCCCTCCATGATATCAGGGGCTTTATATTAGAGACATGATTAGAACGTTTTAACGTTCAATTCTGGAATCGCGCAGTGTGCGCTTGACTTTTTTCAGGTTTTCCCTGAATTTATAACTTCGGCGTAATGTAAAGCCTGTTGCCAGCACATCGATAAGAGCCATTTGTGCCAACCGTGATGCCATTGGCATATAAACATCAGTGTCTTCAGGAACATCCATTGAAAGTAGCAAGTGGCACTGGGCGGCTAGTGGTGAACCTTTTGCTGTCATTGCAATAACCGTTGCGTCATTTTCCCTGGCCAGTTTTGCTATATCGACAAGCTCTTTGGTTCGTCCTGTATGTGAAATTAAAACTACGACATCTTCATCAGTGCTGAGTATGCAACTCATCCGCATCATCACAACATCACTAAAGCTTGTAACCGGCACATTAAACCGAAAAAACTTGTTTAAAGCATCTTGTGCAACAGATGCTGATGCTCCTAATCCACAGAAACTAATACGTTTTGCCTGTGTTAATACATCAACGGCTCGATTGATAGCAACCGGATCTAAGCTATTTTTTGCAGCTTCCAGACATGCGATTGATGATTCGAAAATTTTGGCTGTATAAGCTTCTGGACCATCATCTTCTTCAACATGGCGGTTAACATAAGGTGTGCCATTTGCCAGACTTTGCGCTAGGTGTAATTTAAAGTCAGGAAATCCTTTTGTATCGAGTCGTCGGCAAAAGCGATTCACAGTCGGTTCACTAACGTCTGCCATTTTTGCCAAAGTTGCAATGCTCGAGTGGATCGCCGTTTGAGGAGAAGCAATTATTACTTCGGCTACTTTACGTTCCGATTTACTAAATGAGTCAATATTTTTGGTGATTTTTTCGAGCGTATTCATAAAATCTTCTGAATGTTGTTGTCGTTTTAAGTGAACTTCGATCTAAATGTAAGATTTTTTCAGGCTGAATTTTCTACAGCTTGTTCCCAAAGATTAGGGATAAAAATTTTGTAAAGTTACATTTTAGATAGCTTAAGATGGATCATATTAGTTGGTTTAAGATAAATATAGTATGACTTATATCTAAATTTCTCAGTTATTTTTATTTTTTCGTAATTTTATAACGAAATTTCTTCACAAAACTATTTTAACTTTTAGAGCCTTGTATCATATGGTCTTCATGTGAGCTGATATACTTAATCTGTTGACTCTATATGAGCTTTTTTAAGAATACCTGTTTTTTCATCTTATCAATTAATTTGATTAAACAGTAGGTTATAGCTTTTGTGGAATAAAGATTTGCATTTTTAGTTAGTTAGAAGGAGTTAATTATATCATGGCCGATATGGGACTTATTGCAGATGTAGGTGGCACAAACATTCGTTTGGCGCTCGTTGACATACATACCGGAGAAATCAATCATATTCAGAAATATCTATGCGCTCATTTCCCTGGTATCGAAGAGGCCATATTGCATTATCTGTCGACAGTTGAGTGCCATATAAAGGATGCTTGTATCGCTATTGCGTGTCCCACTGATCATGATTTAATTAGTATGACCAATCATAGCTGGTCTTTTTCCCAATCTGATACAAAAAAATGCCTTAATCTTAATAATTTTTGGGTGATTAATGATTTTACTGCCAATGCAATGAGTTTGCCGACGCTTAAAGATAACCAAAAAATTCAGATAGGAGGGAAATCAGCGGTTGTTGGAGCGCCTGTTTCCATTTATGGCCCCGGAACCGGGCTTGGTGTTGCACATTTAGTTATTGTGAATGGTCGGTACATTCCTTTGTCCACAGAAGGAGGGCATGTTGATTTTGCTCCGGCTTCTGAGTTAGAGAATGAAATCCTTTCTTTTTTGAGAGGTCGTTTCGGTCATGTTTCCAGCGAGCGGGTTCTCTCAGGCCCTGGCCTTGTCAACATTTATCAAGCTTTATGTCATATTAATCAGCACGTTGTTAACGAGGAATTTCAACCTAAAGATATTACGCATTTTGGTTTAACAGGGACACATCCTGTCTGCGAACAGACATTGTCAGTTTTTTGCCAGATAATGGGGTCATTCGGTGGAAATCTGGCATTGACCTTGGGTGCCTTTGGTGGTGTATACATTGCTGGTGGGGTTATCGGTAACTTTTTAGATTATTTTCTTGTGAGTGACTTCAGACGTCGTTTTGAAGAGAAAGGGCGCTTTGATGGTTATTGTAGCCAAATTCCGGTGTATCTTATTACTGCGAAACAGCCTGGCCTTCAGGGGGCAAGTGCATTTTTACGTCAGGAATTAGGTTATCGGTTAGAAAGTTAGCTGCGAAAAATGGAATTTGACGGTTTCCTCGCCAGTTAATCTTTTTATGGGAAAAAACGGTTGAAACTCCTGGCCGTATTTCCTAAGATACGCCCCGATTCAGAAGTAATTATGGTGACGTGTCCGAGTGGCTGAAGGAGCACGCCTGGAAAGTGTGTATACGGCAACGTATCGAGAGTTCGAATCTCTCCGTCACCGCCACTTCATATTAAAAATGTCTTCTCGTTTTATTATTTATTTAAATTCAACCCGTTATTCTTAATTCTTATTGTGCAAGTCAATTAAAGCCGCACAGAGGAATAAACCGATTGAAAATGCTCCATCAAGCGTGCCTATAATCCAGGCCCCATCTGTCATACTCTGCTTGCAAACAAAGGCAAAAGTGATTTGACCCAATAGCTTTGGACACCGGGCTAAGTGAGTACAATCACTAAAAAAAAATTTAAGACATTCACCGCTTACGGACGGTTTAGCTTATGCTGCGGGTAAATCGGCTCTGCCCATGTGTCCGTTTAGATGATTTAACTGCGCAACGGCTAGTGAAGCTACCCTCTGCGCTGAAATAGACTGGATCGACTGATACTCATCATCCGGAACAATATTCCACGAATGCTCTGTCGGCAGAGACCATTCCGGCATCTGATGAAACGGCGGATGATCTGCTCTCTTATATCCCCAAATCATAATAATCGGACAACGGTTCATCTGAAATATATGTGCCGGACCACAATCATTGGCGATGGCAAGTTTCGTACTTTGTGCAATTTCAATCAGACGCTCTACCCCGGGAGAATCAACCACCTCAACCGGCACCTGATTGACCGAATGAAAAAAATACGAGTGATATGCCTGCTCATCCCGGCCCAAAATGACAACGACACGCTTCAATCCGTGTGCCGGAGTACGGGTCACTAGATGCATCACCTCGACAAACCGCTCCACCGGCCAGCGTTTAAATTCACCAGCTCCGCCTCCCGGTAAAAGAACCAGGGTATCTTTACAGCAACTGATATGGCCGGTTACATCCTGAATTACGGACACATCATACCGCTGCTGTGTCACCCGTTCGAGCAAACGCAAATAGACATTCGCAATATAAATTTGTCCTTTCGGCAACAAAAGATGCTGATCATACAAATATCGGTTATATTTTTTAATTGAGTACGCATACTTTTTCTTCGCATTACTCAATAAACCAATTAAAACATGTGATTTTTCACACCCCGGACGCAAATTAAACACAATATCGTAATGTTCGCGGTTAAATGCCCGGAGAAATGAGAAAACGGACATATCTTGATAATTCACGACCCGGTTGGCCCCTTGATTGACGATCAGAATCCGGCTCGATTCGAATTTACTCCATACCGTAATTTCGCAATCGCCGTAGGCTTTCCTTAATGCAACCAGAAAAGGAAGCTGAGTCAGTGTATTGCCAAAATGCGGTCGGGCTGGCGCGATAACTGCGATTTTTTTCATCGAATTCTCATGTAAACTGAAGCCGTTGTTTACATTATAGATAATAATCCAAGCCATATATGGCTTGGATTAACTCAGGCAGTATAGGCGTGTGTTGCACTTGAGAGTTTAATTCTTGTTTTACTATTCGTTCAAAAGCTGAACTTTTCAGAAAAGCCTATTATGACGGGACACATTGAATATGTTTTGTTTATAGTTTTTATTTTGAATAAATGTCTTACAGATTGTTTTCTTCTAGGGTGTTTGTCGCTATTGTACATATTGAATATGGATATTCGAATCAATAAGGATGAACAATGCATGTTGAGCTAATTGAAGAAAAAGATCTAAATAAAGCTGTTGAAATTTTGTTGCTGCTACGGCCAAAATATTCATCAGAACAGTTGTCAGAGCAGATTAAGGAACAACAATGCCGGCATCAATATCAACTCATTGGCGTTTTTGATGAAGAAGCTGGGTTAGTTGGAGTTGCAGGTTTTATTGAAGGATGCAAGTTAGCCTGGGGTCGTTATCTTTTGATTGAAGATCTTATGGTGACTCCGCAATGGCAGCAAAGCGGGGCAGGTGGCCATTTATTAAAATGGCTAAGACACCATGGCCTTCAGCTTGGTTGTAAAGAATTGCATGTCAATTCGAGTGTTTCGCGTTTTAGTGCGCATAAGTTTTATCTGCAGGAAGGTTTTCGCATTAGCAGCCATCACTTCAGTTTGCAATTACAGGCTGACGCAACGGCTCAATGAGTCGCTCCTACTTTTAGAAGCAACTTGTGATGTTGAATATTGGCAGGTTATACCTTCATTCCAGCTCCCATTTCCAATAACGAAGCATTACCACCGATAGCGGTGGTGTTGATTGTGCAAGTTTTCTCTGTGTTAAATCCCAGGCAAAAAGTGGGGGTAGAGAAACTAGGTAACATAGGGTCTGAATCATGTAATAAAATGACAACCGGGCCCTCTCGATTTGCTAATACCTGATTTGCTTCGATTAACATCGATTCTTTTGCGGCGATGCATGCTACCTTCACCGAAGGCTCTTTGAGTTGATTTCTCCAGTCGTTATAATCGAATGTTACTACTCGCTCTTTGTTTATAAAACGACCCAAGAGTTGATCAAGGCAGCCTTGCTGATAGCTTTGTAAATCAGGATGGACAGATAACCTGACAGGGTTGTCGCTTGCCAGTGCAGCACATAATGCTGCGCCTAAGGCAACTGCTGGCATGCTTTCATCAATGATAATCAGGGTTTCGCCTCTGGGTTCAAGCCATAGCTCATTACTCTCACCCGTGACTCCTGGAAGATGATGAATCCCCTGTAGGAAAGATTTTACACACTGACATTGGTAATCAATCATGGCAATGAGTTCTTTCCATTGTGTATCATTTGATGATTGTGATTCACGTAATGATTGGTTCCATTGACGCAATTTGTTAAGGCGCTCAGCAACATTCTGGCTGAGCATCGGGAAATTACTCTGTTTACTATCTAATAGCGAATGATTGAGTACGTCCATGATTTATCCTTATTGCTGTTCATTTAATGACAGTATGCTCTGGCTGAAACGGAAGAGATAATGAGGTCCTCCGGCTTTGGGGCCGGTACCCGATAAGGCGCGACCTCCAAATGGCTGAGAACCGACGGTTGCTCCGACCTGATCCCGGTTGATATAACAATTACCAATTTGAGCCTGCTGCGCAATTTTTAAGAAGCGATGTTCAATTCGACTATGTATTCCTAATGTTAAACCGAAACCGAGTGCATTAATCTGTTCTATCAGTTGATTTAATCCTTTAGCCGGATAGCGAATTACATGTAGTATCGGACCAAAATGTTCTTCTTTTAACTCATCTATAGAGCTGATTTCATAAGCACAAGGTGAGATAAATAATCCTCTTTCGCTTTCGCTGATTGGAACTTTTGCGATGAGTTTGGCGGATTGGCTCAGTTGTTCCTGATAGTCGCTGAGTTTTTGTCGGGCTGCTTTATCGATGACCGGGCCAATATCCGTATCGGTCTGGGCCGGATCGCCAACATTTAGCTGGGCCATTGCGCCGCTCAGTTGTTGAATAAACTCATCTGCAATTTCTTCTTGTAAACATAAGAGTCTAAGGGCACTACAACGCTGTCCGGCTGAGGCAAAGGCTGAGCGAATTGCATCTTTAATGACTTGTTCAGGCAATGCACTGCTGTCGACAACCATGGCATTTTGTCCTCCGGTTTCTGCAATCAGCGGAACGGGAAGAGCCTGACGGGCTGCTAATGTTCTGTTAATGGTTTGGGCTGTTAGCGTTGAACCGGTAAAAGCAACACCGGCAATTCGCTGATCTGCGACTAATTGGCCTCCGATTTCTCCTGCTCCGGTAACGAGCTGTATCATTTCTCCGGGTATTCCAGCTTCATGCATGAGCATGACTGCTTTTGTGGCAATCAATGTTGTTTGTGGGGCCGGTTTCGCGATAACGGCGTTTCCTGTGACTAATGCAGCCATTATTTGCCCTGTAAATATCGCAAGAGGGAAGTTCCAAGGGCTGATACATGCAAAAATCCCCCGGCCTTGATAGGCCAGGCAACAGTCCCGACCAAGGTAATCCTGGCCACTCATGGCTTTGGCCAGTTTTAGCTCAGCTTGCTCAGCATAGTAGTTGCAAAAATCAACGGCTTCACGAATTTCGTCGATCGCATCCTGAATTGTTTTCCCTGCTTCAAACTGACACAGGTTGATTAGTTCCGCCGTATTCGATTCATAAAGCTCAGCTGTTTTTCTAAGGCAGTTTGCTCGTTCCTGTGTACTAAGCCGGGCCCAGTTAGGTTGTGCTTTTTTTGCGTGTTCAAGTGCTTGCATCAGCAGTTCAGTGCTGGTTGTGCTGGTTAAGCCACATTCGTTTGCCTGATCTTGTGGAGAATAGACCGTTTGAGCATTTTCTTCATTAAAAATAAGCTTACCAGCAATAACCGGCCCACCTTGCCATTGATGATTTTGATATTCTGAGCATCCGTTTAAGAATCTTTGTAAAATGGCATCTTCATGTAAGTTGATCCCTTTTGAATTAGGACGACTTTCGCCATAGATGTGCCCGGGCAACGGAATTCGGGGATTTTGCAGAATTTTCTGATTTTTGAGTTTGCTGATCGGATCTTCAATAATATTTTCAATGGAACATTTGGGATCAACCAGCCGGTGTACAAATGAATTATTGGCCCCATTTTCTAGCAGTCGCCTGACAAGATAAGGGAGCAGGTTACTATGCAGGCCAATAGGGGCATAAATTCGTACAGGAATATGATTATTACTCAGTAAATAATCATATAAGGTGTCGCCCATGCCATGCAATCGCTGTAATTCAAAAGGATGAGAAGCCGGCATTTGTAAAATAGCTGAGATAGTCTGTGCGTTGTGGCTGGCAAACTGAGGTGATATTAATCCTTTGGTGGCTTCACTGAGCATCATTCTGGCACAGGCAAGATAACAAACATCGGTTGATTCTTTACGGGTAAAAACAGGGTAGTCAGATAATCCTCTTTGCTGAAATAGTTTGATTTCTGCATCCCAATAAGCGCCTTTAACCAGACGTGTCGGAATTTCATCTCCAACATCTAAAGCAAGAGAAGACAGCCATGATAAAACGGCCAGGGCTCTTTTTGAATATGACTGGATAACCAGCCCCATTTTTCCCCATCCACGACAAATTTTGTGCCGGTAAACCTGTTCAAAGACTTTAAGTGAAATTTCCAGCCGGTCTGCTTCTTCTGCGTCAATTGTAATCGCAACATCCTGAGCACGGGCTGATTGAACAAGTTCGAGTATGGCGCTGACTAACTCTGTCATGACGCGGTGTTCATGAAGGCTATCATAGCGGGGATGTAGTGCTGAAAGTTTAATGGAGATACTGGGGTTAGGGCTGCTAGGGAGTGATTGAGCCTGACTGGCTGCTTGGATATTGTTGAGGTAATCGGTTTTATAGGCATCGGCATCTTTTTGCGTTAAAGCAGCTTCGCCAAGCATATCAAATGTGTATGTATAGCCTTTTTTAAGATAGCTCTGGCCATTTTTTAATGCATCTTTAATGTCTTCGCCAAGCACAAATTGACGACCGATAATTTTCATTGACTGACGGATCATGTTCCGAATTGACGGGGCACTAAAGCGATGAAGCATTTTTCGAATGGCAGAATCAGAGCGCTCTGGAGACAGGTTCAATAATTTTCCGGTTAATAATAAACTCCAGGTTACGGTATTGACTAATAACGAATCTGACTTACCACGGTGCGCAGTCCAATTTCCGGCAGCGAGTTTATCTTCAATCAGAGCTTGAGCTGTTAGTGGATCGGGGATACGGATGAGTGCTTCAGACAGACTCATTAAAAGGATCCCTTCCCGGGTATCTAAGCTGTATTCAAGTAACAGGGAATCTAACATTCCAACAGATTTTTTATCTAATCGAATGTGCTCTACCAGATGTTTTGCAAAGTCTGTTGTTTTTTGTGCATCATATTGTTCTTCTGCGAGAATGAGTAATTCTTCCAGAAGTTCGGCTTCATCCATTGCACTGAACTTTGCAATATTGTCCCATAGTATCTTTGGGGACTGGCTAAGATAATTCCGGTCTAAAACCTGTAATGCTTTTAACATAGATGCTCCTGTTGTCTATCCCTATGAGCACAAGGAATGAAAAGATGTGAACTCACTGTTACCATTCTAAAGCGAATTTTTTATAAATGTGTTGAATGAAGCTCTGATTTTTTTGTGTAGAAATATGAATTTTCTAATTCAGGTCATTTTTAAGATGAAAATTGGGTCTTTCGATATTGGCCAGGAGAATAGCCGGTGAGTCGTCTGAAAACATGCGTAAAGCTACTTTGACTGGCGAAACCACAATGATAGGCGACTTGCTCAAGTCTTTCTTCACTCTCAACCAATAGTGTTTTTGCATGTTCAATACGTAGTCCTGTGACATATCGAAGAGGTGTTTTCCCTGTTTGCCGTTTAAAACGGGCATAGAATTGACTTTCCCCTAAAAAAACATGGCTGGCAAGGTTTGCTACGGTGATGGTTTCTTCGAGACGACTGGTTACATATTGATTCAATAATTCCAGATTAAATTTTTTATGGCTGTTTTTATTATTGATGTTCTGGTAAATCGGTAAAAAATGGTGCTCAAGTAGGCACAAAAGTGTATCACCACAGGCACGTTTAAGTAATGTGTCATATGGGTGATGGCTGATTTCAATAGCAAGACGGGTGATGACATTTTGTATTTGTTGATCAAGCTGAAAATAACCTGGGTTACTTAATAATGGTAGAATTCGTTGGTATATGTCGGTTGAAAAGAAGTGATTTTTCAGGGGAAGGTTGAATACCAGAATTTTGTTTTGCTTTGTTCCGCGAAATTTATGAGCGCTTCCGGCTGTTACCATAACACCCTGGCCTTTGGATACTTTATTTTGAATCCCATCAATTGTAAATTCAGTATAGCCTTGTAATCCGAGCACAATTTGATGGTGATCGTGGCTATGTAAACAGGCCTGTTGAGTTAAGGCCTGTAGTTCTACAGGTTCAACTTGATAAGGCATCTTTGCTCAATTATGTAAACCAATTAATTAATAATTATATTCATTTTGAATCGATTATATCGTAAATATCCATTTTTTAGCTTTCGATTTGTTTTCGGAAAAAACGGATCATCTCCTGGCGAGTTTTCTGATGATCGAGATGAAAAATGTCATGGGGAAATAATAATTCGATCACTCCTGAATCGAAAATACGTTTTACTTCATATTCATTATGCGCAACATCTTGCTGATACATATAATTTAGCCAGGTCTGGTTTGTGTGGATAATCAGTTCGACCCGCATCCCCCCAAGACGCGCAAAAAATTTAAGCATGGGTGTTTGCTTGCTTGATCCAACTGCTTGGCCATGGTAGATACTGCTTTCAGTAAGCGTATCAGAAATATCCTCCAGAACCATCAGAGAATTTGCCTGTGCTGCACTGCGTGTTAGATGTTGCTGGAAGAGTTTTATGTCACTGACATTATCTAATACAGCCATTAATCCCAATTCATCATCCACAGCGATGGCTGGATTCTTTTCATTTTTCCTCAGTAGTTTTAATACCTTTGCTTCAGGGGGTTTTTTCCGAATAGATACATAAATAGGAATTCGGCGTTCACCAATCGTAAACCGGCGTCGTTTAAGTAGTGTGAGTTTTTCTCCTGGTGTTGGTTGGTGTTGCTCTGCTTCTGGTGGAAGAAGAACCTGTACATTAATACAGTGAAAATCGTCGGATGAATGTTCTGAATGAAGATAAACCGGGTCGAGTTCTCCGATTTTTAAATCAGGGCTCCATACATAACTGTTCAGAAATGCAAGAAAATTAGCAAATTTGTTTGCTATCTCTGTTTCTCGTTCACGTTGATCAATACTTCCGGCCAGGGTCATTAGTGTCAGTTTTCGGCGAGCTTCAAAACGGGCTTTTTTGTGATAATGGTCATCGAACATGATCAAAATGAGCTCAATGGGATTATTAGCCATTTCGATCTCGTTGGTCGTTTCAATGAATGAAGCATAAGGTGAGAGGATTTTATCCTTTAGAGAATGGATTACAGTGTCTGCAGTACGAGCATATTCATGAACGCGATCTTCAATTTCTTTAAGCGTCCCTGAGATCCCAAACATATTTCCCAATAGATGTAAGGCCCGCTGGGAACGCTCATGCTTTAGTTGTGGATCATGTAAGAGTTGGTCAATTTCAGCAAAACATTCAATTCCAAGAAATTCAAAGAGCTGACTGCGTAGCGCCCTGTATTTAGAAATATGGTTGCTATCTTTACGAAGATCTTTGACCCATTGGCGGACTGACGGTGAAAACGGATGGGGCTGAATAGCCGATTTGCGGACTGCAAATGGTCCTTCCTGTTGAAGTGATGTAAAAATACTGGAGGGAGATAATACAGACATATATCAACGACTCTTCATGTATTGATACAGCACCGAGATGGTGCTGTATGTTGAAAATTACAGAGTAAATTTAAGGAAGAGGATGTTTAACGTTATTCCCTTTCGTTGCCACCAGATCCCCCGATTGAGTTAGCTTAATTATTGTGAGCCAAGATAGCATTATTTTATAAATGACATACCATCACTCAGGTAGGCAGCAATCTTAAAAATTATGTAAACATCCATTCAGCCTAATCACTTATGTTACATTTTCTATTATGCAGACTGACTCAGTGCCAATTCAATATAAATTTGTCTTAATCTTTCGGCAATCGGGCCTGGTTTACCATTACCTATTTTCTGATCGTTGATTTCGATGACCGGGTAGACAAAAGTTGTTGCAGAGCTGATAAAAGCTTCCTTAGCTTTCATTGCTTCTTCTGGTGTGAATAGCCGTTCTTCGATTTTTATATTGTCTTCAGCTGCTAATTTCAACAGTGCTTTACGGGTTATCCCGTGAAGAATTGCATTGCTTAGTGGGCGGGTTACAACAGTTTGTTCATCGGTAACAATATAGGCATTGTTTGAGCTACCTTCAGTAATGTAGCCATCTTCTGTGAGCCATGCATCGTCATAGCCATGCGTCAGCGCATACTGTTTTGCCATACAAGGAGCTAATAACTGGACTGTTTTAATGTCCCGACGATGCCAGCGAATGTCTTCGATTGTGACAACTTTCATTCCTTTTTTTGCTTTCGGGCTGTTAATTAAAGAGCGGGACTGAGTAAATAACACCAGAGTTGGTTGTGTATCTTTGGGGTAAGCAAAATCTCTATCACCTTCAGAGCCCCGAGACAGCTGAAGATAAATACCACCTTCTTCAAGCTGGTTCAGGCGAATTAGCTCTTCTTGTATATGGGTAATTTCATCGGTTGAAACCGGTAAATTTAGTTCGAGTTCATTGCATGAACGGCTCAAACGGGCCATATGTCCGTCATTGTCAATTAATTTGCTATTAACGACTGCTGTCACTTCATAGACAGCATCGGCGAATAAGAAGCCGCGATCAAAAATAGATACGCGGGCATCATGTTCATTAATATATTCGCCATTTATATAAACGATGCGGTTCATTGAATTTTTCCTTGTTTTCAAGGGGGGTTAACCCCAGAGTTGCGGCTTCAGTAGCTGCATTTCACTCTGTTTTGAGAATTTAAAGCCATTTGGGCGATCTTCAGAGAGTAATAATGGACCGTCCAAATCAACAACTTTAGCGCTTTGTGCAGCGACAAATGCCGGAGCCATCGATAACGAAGTCCCCAGCATACAACCAACCATGATATCCAAACCCACTTGTTGCGCTTTCTCTTTGAGAATCAAAGCTTCTGTGAGCCCGCCGGCTTTATCCACTTTGATATTAATCATCTCATAACGACCAATAAGCCGGGGAAGATCGCTGCTAACATGGCATGATTCATCTGCACACAGTGGAATAGGGTGTTCGAGTTTTTCAAGGATATAATCGTCTTTAGCGGGTAAAGGTTGTTCAATCATCTCAACGTTGAGTTTTACCAGTTCGGGAACGATCTGACGGTAGATATGTTCGTCCCAGCCTTCGTTTGCATCAACAATAATTCGAGCGTTTGGAGCACCCTGGCGAACTGCACTTACTCGTTCCAGATCACCTTGACCTGCTAATTTAAGTTTAAACAGTGGGCGTTCCCTGTGCTGGATTACTTTTTGTTGCATGTTTTCGGGTGTGTCTAGCGAAAGCGTGTAGGCTGTCGTCAGTGGCTTTGGTGTGATACCGAGTATTGACCAGATTGACTGGCCTCTGCGTTTACATTCTAAATCCCACAATGCGCAGTCTAGAGCATTACGTGCCGCTCCTGGCTGAAGTAAATTTGCTAGTTCATCCCGGGTTAATTCATTATCGAGTGCCGAAGTGAGATTATTTATCTGAGTTGTCACGCTATCAAGCGTTTCATTATATCTGGCATAAGGGACACATTCGCCCCGACCGGTGAAACCACCTTCAGATAATTCGACAAGAATAACTTTTGCCTCGGTTCTGGACCCCCGGGAGATTGCAAAAACGCCGTCAATTGGCCAACTCTGTTGATAGATTTGTAATTGCATGACAACTCCCAGTTTCTAAGCAAGCATCTGATCGACAATACGGGCGACACCCTGACGGAATGGATCGACAACAGGTAATCCATATTCTGCTTCGATGGTTTCCATTAGATCTTCGGCATCTTTTTCGCTCAGTTTCGATGTGTTGACGGAAATACCGACAAACTTAGCATTGGGATTGGTTAATTTAGCCATAGATAAATTTAAAGCCATACATTCGCCCAGATCAGGTACTGTATATTCAGGCGTTCCCCGCATGTGAGTTCTTGTTGGCTCATGGCATAAAATCAATGCGTCAGCCTGCGATCCGTGAATGATCCCTGTGGTGACACCCGCAAATGAAGGGTGAAATAATGAACCCTGGCCTTCAATCACATCCCAATGATCATCAGTATTCGTTGGAGATAATTCTTCAACAGCGCCAGAGATAAAATCGGATACGACTGAATCAATAGAAACACCAGCACCACTAACTAGAATACCGGTTTGGCCGGTTGCGCGAAAATCAGCAGGGATATTTCTGGATTCAAGTTCTTTAGTGATCGCAAGGGCCGTATACATTTTACCAACAGAGCAGTCGGTACCAACAGGCAGTGCTCGTTTTCCACTTCGTTTTTTTCCTGAAGCGACAGGAAAATCCTGGGTTGGGAAGCGGACATCAAACATTGAGCGACCATTTTGTTTGGCCAGTTCAACAAGCTCAGGAATATCATTTAAACGATTATGAAGCCCGGCTGCTAAATCGAGTCCTTGACTGAGTGCTTCTTTTAATACTTTGATCCATTGTTCTGAAATAATACCGCCACGGTTGGCTACACCAATAACCAGTGTTTTCACTCCAGCTTTTTTAGCGGCAGCAATATCGAGATCTGGTAATTCACAATCAGCTTTACAGCCTTCCATTCGATATTGCCCCACACAATATTCTGGATGCCACTGTTTGATACCTTGGGCAACTTTTGCGGCTAATGCATCGTGGGCATCGCCCAAAAAAAGTAAGTAAGGCTTTTGAATTTCCATAGAAAGATCCTTGTAAAATACGGATATATAGTTGCTTTATCCGTCATAGTTTCTAAAAAAGAACAATGAACAGAAGTATCCGTTTTGTTCTTTTTCACATCAATGAAATGGTAATGGAAAACCTAGCAATAAATGTGACAATTTACCTAAGATCCCGATTTATCAGGTCGTTGGATTAAATCAACGTAAGCTTAATGACATCGTATTTCATCATTCATTAAAGTTTTATATTTTTGAATTGTTTTTGTCTAGATTATTTATCTAGATTTATTAAAATAAATGAAATTTTAAACTGAATCATATTTTTGCATATTTTATTGCATTAAGAGCATAAATATACAATCAGAAAAATAAAAAACTCACACAATGATCAATAATAGTGCATTTTTAATAAAACAGGGCATTATTATAGTGCGTAATGGATAAAAATTAACTTAAATTTAATAATATGGTGTCTTCTGTAACGTTGGTAATTTCAGAGAATATTCAAAAAACATAGAATTAATGTAGTGATATAAACTGATTATGAGAAAATTAATGGTTTATGATGCTGTTTTATTTTTAATTGAAAATACTCATATTTATCTGGTCTGTTATTTGCTGTTTTTTAGAGAGAATCAATTGGATAGCATTGGTTACCCATACCGTGTGGTAATATCAAAGTGTTTATTTTGATATAGCGGGCCACAATCAATAGCTGTTTAAATATTGGTAAATGGATCTGCATTTTTATTGTAAGAGACGGATGGTTGTGAGTGGTTGGTCATTGCAAACAGAGCATAAGAAGAACATCAATACTGTTTGTTTTAACAAATATATACTTTTGAAGTAAACCCTCTGGCTCTATCTTGAACAATTAAAATTTAGGAAAAAGTTTTTATACATTGGAGTCTTACATGATCACAGCTGAGGCCGTTATCGATTTGATGGCGCTGAAAAACAACTTATCTTTTTTGGCTAAAAAGCAGCCTGGAAGTGGAATGATTGCGGTTGTGAAAGGTGATGCTTATGGGCATGGAGCAATTAAGGTCGCAAGGACATTAAACAAACAGGCGGATGGTTTTGCGGTGGCTCGCCTGGAAGAAGCCCTGATTTTACGTAAGAATGGTATTGAAAAACCAATTATTTTGCTTGAAGGGTGTTTCAGTCAGGAGGAAACCATAGAGGCCGCGCAGCATCATTTAGAGCCTGTTGTACAAAATGACGTTCAAATTAGTTGGCTAAAAATGCTTTCGCAAGCTCAATCTATAAAATTGTGGATGAAGATTGATACAGGCATGCACCGGCTTGGATTTTATCCGCATGAAGTTGCGAGTCGACATGAGATTTTATCTGCTCTGCCTGCCGTTCAATTTCCTGTCGGATTTGTGAGTCACCTTTCATTGGCGGATGAACCACAAGATCCACAAACGGATAAACAATTAGCTTGTTTTAAAGAAGTAACCGCACCATTTAATGGCCCTAAAAGTCTTGCTAATTCTGCTGCATTACTGACTCGTCCTGATATTTGTTTTGATAAAGCTCGTCCGGGGATCGCGATGTATGGTGTTTCGCCAATGAGTGGGCGCTGTGGGCAAGATGAAGGGATTCAGCCGGTTATGACATTGCGTTCTCAATTGATTGCTGTTCGTTCTCATTTGCAAGGAGAACCTGTCGGATATGGAGCAAATTGGCATGCTTCTGAAGATACTAAAATAGGCGTTGTTGCAATGGGATATGGCGATGGCTATCCGCGATCAATGCCTTCGGGAACTCCGGTATGGATCAATGGTCGTATTGTACCTCTGGTCGGGCGTGTATCGATGGATATGTTAACGGTTGATTTGGGCGCTGACACTAAAGACAGTGTAGGGGACCAGGTCATTTTATGGGGTCCACAAAACCCTGTTGAACAAATTGCAGAACGGGTAGGAACCATTGGTTATGAACTGTTAATTCAGTTGGCTCCCCGGGTGAAAAGAACTTATATCAATGAATAGCTTCAAGGTATTTTAATTATTTATAGGACTTCAATTTGGATAAGGGCCTCTTTTCGGTGAGCGATTAAGAGCGATTCCCGCGTTAAATCTGCCTGCTATAGAATGACTATGGCAGCCCAGATTTGTTTCGAATCTGCTCTTAAGTCCTATATCAGAAAACAACCCTTATAACTGGTTAATCACGATTATTGTGATTTCTTATCCTAAGCTGAGGTTCGATTTTAAAAAACAAAAATTCTTAATGATAAATATATAGTTGGTTATATCGTCTGCGTTTCTGGCGGTAAAGAGTCATAACTTATAGTGTTAATAAACCAGATTTTATTACCTTCTGGTGTATGGACTTCTACTTCGTCATCTACCTCTTTTTTGAGTAAGGCCCTGGCCATTGGAGAATCGATAGAGATGTAATTTTTGTGTCCGTAGATTTCATCACCACCAACAATTCTGAATTTTTTTATGTCACCTTGATCATTTTCTATTTCTACCCAGGCGCCAAAGAATACTCGTCCATCTTGTTGAGGTGAATAATCAACAATTTTTAGTTCACTTAACTGTTTTCTCAGATAGCGAACTCGCCTGTCTATTTTGCGTAATAGTCGTTTGTTTTGTGTATAATCAGCATTTTCAGAACGATCCCCCAGACTTGCAGCCCAACTGACAATTTTTGTTACTTCTGGGCGACGTTTATTCCACAGGTAATCATGTTCTTGTTTAAGTTGATTATACCCTTCACGGGTGATGAGCTTTGCTTTCACGACATTCACAATATAATGATGTATCAGACAGATAAAAGTTACTACAAAGAAGTCTCATATATCAAGAAGCATGTTGTGTTTGTCGTCGATATTACCCCGTTTTTATTTTTACACCATAGACTGAGCCTTTAGCGATTAGCGTGGATTTTGGTAGACGCCCGCTAAAGAAGCATAACCTTCGCTCATCACATATAACCATGCCATGCCAAAACCTGGAATTTCGGTATGGAAACGATCGTGGATCATGGGGTATTTCTCATATTCATCCAATTGTTCCAATTCTTCTGGTGTAATTGCATAAATATCGACCCGAATGGATGTGTTTCCTCCCTGAAGGACTGCTGGTGAAATTCCATATTGATATATATCAAACTGTTCCTGAGTGGCATATCGACCAATATATTCACTTTGATTTAGTAATGGGTCATGGCAATCTTTATGAGGTTTTAAACTATCATAAAGCGCGATAAAGACATTTCGTTCATTTTGAGTAGTTGTCATAATATACAACCTATTGCGTTAACTCTGAGAAAGTGGAATTTAAATAGAAAAACCACTTCTATTGATAGTTCTTATTGCTATTTAATTTGCACCCTAGAATTTATCGAACGTTTCGTGTGCAACTTGTTAATAACAATTCATCATGCCAAGCTTATAACATATGTGCTACTAAGCCCGTACATCATTCCTGATACTAAAATATTTTCTGGAAATTGTTTAGCATTTCTCAGAACATATGTGAAAATAAACTGATATAGTTTTTAACCAATATTATTTATAGCGATATTTTAATCATCGGTTAAAGTGGGCATTGCATCGACTTCTATAATAGCTCCTTTGTACTGAATAACTGTTCCGGCTAACTGATGCCCCCATCTGGCAGCAACCTGATAAGACTTTCCTAAAAGCATCGCGGCCATGAATCCTGCTCCAAACGAATCACCTGCAGCTGTTGTATCAATGATTTTGGACTTATCTAGTTTATTTGCAGCTACAGTGTAATGTTTATCTTCTACAAAAAGATGACAAGGATCAGCTCCCATTTTGATAATAATGTCCTGAACTCCAAAATTGTGAGTTCGTTCGACACATTCACCGATAGAATGCTCTTGGTATAATGCAATTTCATCATCGAATGTTAATAAGGCTAAATCTGTTAATTTGAGTACCTGACTGTAAGCTTTTTGAGCTTGTTCTTTATTATCCCAAAGAGCAGGGCGGTAATTGTTGTCGAATACGATATGAGAACCGTTATTCTTTGCCTCTTGTAAAGTAACTAAAAGATTTTTACGGCTGGTTGGTGTGAGGATAGCGAGGGAAATACCACTTAAGTAGATCCAGTTAAATTGGCTTAAGCTATGAATTAATTGGTCACTATTTTTCTGTTCTAAGAAGTATTTGGCGGCAGAGTCGTTACGCCAATATCGAAATTGCCTTTCACCTGTTTCATCTGTTTCAATTAAGTAAAGCCCGGGTAATTTACCTTCGATTTGTTGTACATATCGGGTATCTATTCCTTCATTTTTCCATGTAAGAAGCATTTCCTGACTGAATGTATCGTGGCCAAGCCCAGTGAAATAACTAATTTGAACGTCTGCTTTTTGAGTTAAACGAGCCATATAAATAGCCGTATTTAAGGTATCTCCCCCAAATTTACGACTTAATAGTCCAGGTTGCTGTTGTTGAAGTTCAACCATACATTCGCCCAGAATGGCTATCTGCATATTGCTCATGATTACTCCCTAAAATGATGACATATGGGCAAGCTTAGTACCTAATCAGCACAGGAATTCTACCTTAAATAGAGATGAAAGATCTTGATTAAGCGCTGATTTTTGAATAATCATAAAAGGTGATTTGATTTTATAAAAACAATGTTTCGATTATAAAAATTTTTGTGCATGAATGAAATATTGTCTTTTTACTGCCATATTCTGGAGATGTTTTGGTCATTCGATGGTGTTTAATATGATAGCAGTTCACTTTTTGAACCACTTTTGGGCCCAATTATTTGGCCTGGTCAGTTTTTTTCTTGGGATGGCTAGTTTTTGCCAAACAAATGATCGCCGGCTAAAGCTCTTAATGGTGGTACTCAATATCTGTAATACGATCCATTATGTGTTACTTAGTGCTGTGACATCAATGCTAAGCTCTGTTTTTCCAAGTTTTCGCACACCTTTATCCGTAAAGACAAAGTGTTGGATAGTGACAATTTCTTTTATATCGATCATCTTGGGGACGGGACCCTATTTTTCGACAAAGCCGATAGATATGGCTCTGGTCATGGGGATGAGTATTGGAACATTCGCCCTGTTCAGGGAATGGATAGTTCTGAGAGTCGCATCCTTAGCTGGTTTCAGTTGTTGGCTCATCAATAATGTTGCCATTGGTTCTATGGTGGAACTCTGTTGGAGATAATGATGATATCGGTGAATCTTAGCACTATGATTCGTATTTTTCGATCTCGTCAGAAACAATCTGTCGATTATCAGTGATGAATATAGTGCTCAAAAAATATGAAATTTTGCCAAGAGAATTAAATCTTGATATGTCTGAAAAGCTATTCTTGTAAATCAATAGGTTGAGTCTTTGCAAATGAAACCGATTGGAAAATTCTATCTATTGATCATGTGAACTGGCGTATACTAAATAGGTGTTAGTAAAGTGTACTGTAGGGTTAATTGTTGTTGATAGAGAGGTCATAATGATAGCTGGATTCATCATGCTAGTCTGCATAATTATGGTCGCAGGTTATTGGCTTTATTTAGGTCGTTATACTTTTGTTCTGGTCGTTGAACCTGAAAAGGTGCGCAGATTAAAAGGGGGTGTACCTGATTCATTTATTGCATTATGTCAGACTATTTCGTTCATTACGCCTGCTGGACATTTTTTGATTATTCGTGGTGATAGGCACAATGGACAGCTTAGGTTAAGTTTCTCAAAAGGCGTTGGCGAAGATATTCGTCAACATTTACGCAACCAATTCCCGTATTCTGCGTATGGCAATGCGCGTCTGGATTGGAAATTGCCCCGATAAATCGGGGCAATTATTTTTAAACTTTAAAACGATTCACCAGTTGATTTTGACGCTCAGCAATTTTTTTCATTTGTTGACTGATAGAGAGCGTTTCTTCTGTTGAATGAATAACATCCTGTCCTGACTGTCTGATATTGTTAACGCTTTGACTTATTTCATTGGCGACAGCACTTTGCTGTTCAGCTGCACTAGCAATTTGAGTTGCCATTTGGCGAATCTGGACATTAACTGAGGCAATTTGTTCTAACGTTGTTGCTGTTAAGCTGACTTTCTCGCTGGTCTGTTTTGAAGCTTTATTAGCGAGTTGGATGGTATTAACAACCGAGTGAGTCTCTTGTTGAAGAGTGTCAATAACTTCTTTGATTTCACCGACAGATGATTGAGTTCGACTGGCAAGCGAACGGACTTCATCAGCTACTACGGCAAATCCTCGTCCTTGTTCTCCGGCTCTGGCTGCTTCAATTGCGGCATTAAGGGCTAACAGATTGGTTTGTTCAGCAATATTTTGAATAACAAGTAAAATATCACTGATATTTTCGCTGCTTGTGACTAGCTGAGTAACACGTTGTTGAGTGCTGTTCAATTGTTCATGAAGTTCACTCATGGCTTCTTGAGTTGAGTGAGAAGCCTGTTGCCCATCATCAACGGCTTGTTGTGCCTGCCCGACAGCTAATGATGTCTGTTGCGTATTATCTGCGACTTCTCTCGAGTTCACCGCCATTTCTTCGGATGCAGTCGCAGCCTGATCGATCTGAGAAAATTGATTGTTGATATTATTTGATGTGTTGCTGATGAGTCCTGTCGTTTCTGATGTTTTTTGTTTCATTTCATCTACAGCGATAATCACGTCTCGGATTAGTTTGCCTAAGGACTGAGTAAACCGATTAAATGCATGGCTGAGTTGTCCGACTTCATCTTTGCTATTAACTGGAATTTGATGAGTCAAATCGGCTTCACCATCTGCTATTTTCTCAAGTTCATTACGTAAAACCTGAAGGGGTTTAACTAACGGCCCCGATAATGCCCAGGTGAAATATAACATAATTAAAGCGATGACCAGTCCAATGACAAGCTGGCGGGTTAAGGCGTGAGCTGTACTTGATTCAAGCTGATTATTCATGACTTCTTGAGCTTTAAGTACAGAGCGTTGAGGTAATTGAATAACAATCCCCCAGTGACTATTTAGATTTTTGAGGGGAATTGGATAAAAACTATTAAACTCATGTGTTTTATTATCCCATTGATTAACTATTTTATCATCAGCAATCAATTGCTTGATATCTGCTTTGCTACTATAGTTGCTAGTATCTCTGGCAATAATTTCCCCTGCTTCATTACTGATTAATATGTGGCCGATTCCATTATACAGGGCTTCGTCCATTGCCTTTAGTTGACTTTGAACTAAGTTTAGATTGACGCGTAATGCCGCAACACCAATTGCTTTCCCTTTTTCTTCTAATGGGGTAGAGATCCAAAAGCCTTCTGGGATTTTTTTCTTAGCAGGAATGGCTTGGCTTAAACAAACTTTATTTTGTTTCATGGCACATAATATAGGAGCCATAGTTTTTTTATCAGATAGTTCACTTGAACTGATTGGCCTGTGAATTAATTTATTTCCTTCCCGTAGCCAACGAGATGTAAATTGTCCTGTATCATTACTTCCTAAGTAGTCAGAACCTATATAGCTAATATCATCTTCACCAAGTCCTCCAGGCTTGAATATAACGGTTATCTCTGAAGAAAAAGGATCGTTTTTAAGTTGAGTTTTTAACATTGCTACAATAGATGAGCGTAAATTCGACCCTGGGAGATAATTTTTGAGAGTATTTGCTTTTGAAGAAATGATTTGATTTGCCAATAAGGTCAGTTGTTTTTGTCTTGATTCCAAAGCTGTTGTGAGTTGTGCTATACGGCCTTCTAACTCTGTATCAACCAGCTCTTTGGCATTATTTTTTAATAGTTTACCGGCCTGTTCTGTGAGTAACATACGTGTATGATGGGATGAATACACAGATGAAACCATGAGTAAGATAATAGTGAAGATTAAGGCGACTCCGGTAAACAGCGTCAACTTCCAGCGAAAAGACACGATGATATTCCTTTAAACTGTATGGAGGTAATATTTGAGCTTATATTATTTAAAAATCTACATCAATAGTATTAATAAATTATATAACTTCTTGATAAATATTAATGACTCTTAACATATTTAAAATATCCTTTTATTAAAAGCAACACATTATGATTAGGTTTATTAAATTTTTGTAAATACAGTAGCGTAATATAATAAGAGCTTCTTTTAAATGGTAGTTTTTCAAACTATTTAATATTGGCTTAGTTCACACAAGCCGCTATGATGAAACAATAATAGAAATGACATCCAAATTGAATGATCAAGAATCCAGTAGAGGCATTTTCTGCCTATTTAAAAATGACTGATCGATTACCAAAGTTATCGGCCCAGTCCCTTGTTCCGGTATATCTATCCGAGATTACAGATTTAATTGATGATATCGATGTATTTTTCTTTGACGGTTATGGTGTATTAAATGTCGGGCTGAGTGCAATCCCACGTGCTGTAGAAAATGTCCATAAGTTGCAAGAAGCGAATAAAGGTGTATTTGTTGTCACTAATGCTGCAACACAAGATATGCCTGCTTTGATGAATAAGTATAAAAGGATGGGGTTTAATTTTAAACCATGGCAGGTCATTAATAGTCGAGAGGTGATGCTTGAGCAGTTTCTTATTCAACCCGATTTATCGACACAAATCTTAGGTGTTATTTCACCTCCAGATTTTCGTCCTGTCACCACTTATCAAGAGGTCTATCCCGAGGATCCCAAATTCTGGCAGGCAGACCAATTTTTATTCTTGAGTACGTTATGTTGGAATGAGTCTCTCCAACAGCAATTTGTTAAAGCTCTTGATAGTCATCCAAGACCAGTCTGGGTGGGGAATGTGGATCTTATTGCACCATTAGAACATGGGGTGTCCCGGGAACCCGGAAGTTATACTTTAATGCTTGATGAGCGTCTGTTTGAGAAAGTAAATTGTTTTGGGAAACCGTTTCAACCTATTTTTGAAAAGGCGATGCGAAGAGCAAAAGAACATACCGGGATTACGGATCTAAATCGAATGGTTATGGTAGGAGATACACTGCATACCGATATTTTAGGGGGGGCTATTATGGGAATGAAAACAGTCCTCGTGACGGGGAGTGGTTTTTTAAGAGGGTTGAATGTAGAAGAACACATTGATGCTGCTGATATAAAACCTTCATATATATTAGATTCGATTTAGTATTTTTCAAATCAGATTGGCGTATGTTTAGATAAGAAAGAGCCTGCATAAAGCAGGCTCGGGTTTTTAATGCTTAGAGTATTTAAAGAGGCTTGTAAAAAGGCCTTTAAATGACCAAAATAGCTAGTCAGAAGAGCTTAATAAGCTTTTTGATGGACATTTGCAACAGCTCGTCCTGATGGATCTGCATTTTTAGTAAAGCTTTCATCCCAAGCTAGGGCTTCAGGAGTTGAGCAGGCAACCGATTTTCCCCATGGAACACATTCAGCCGCGCTGTCCAGAGGGAAATGTTCTTCAAAAATACTCCGATAATAGTAGGCTTCTTTAGTATCCGGGGTATTGATTGGAAAACGATATTCTGCTGTTTCCATCATTTGGTCTGTGACTTCAGTTTCAACAAACTCTTTCAGAGAGTCGATCCATGAATAGCCTACACCATCTGAAAATTGTTCTTTCTGACGCCAGGCAACACTTTTTGGCAGATAATCTTCAAATGCTTCACGAACAATATGTTTTTCCATTTTGCCATTTCCACACATTTTTGCAGCTGGGTTAAGGCGCATGGCCACATCCATAAATTCCTTATCCAGGAAAGGAACCCGGCCTTCCAGCCCCCAGGCGGCTAATGCTTTGTTTGCTCTTAAGCAATCAAATAAATGAAGTTTAGACAGTTTTCGGACGGTTTCTTCATGGAATTCTTTTGCGTTAGGTGCTTTATGGAAATATAAATAACCCCCGAATAGTTCATCTGAACCTTCACCAGATAGAACCATCTTAATGCCCATTGCCTTGATTTTACGGGCCATTAAATACATGGGGGTTGATGCACGTACAGTTGTGACATCATAAGTTTCCAGATGGTAGATGACATCTCTTAATGCATCCAATCCATCCTGAATGGTGAAATGAATTTCATGATGGACGGTTCCCAGATAATCGGCCACTTCTTTTGCGGCTTTTAAATCAGGAGCTCCTTCCAGACCAACCGCAAATGAATGAAGTTGGGGCCACCATGCAGCACTTTGATCATTATCTTCGATTCGCCGATCTGAGAATCGTTTTGTAATGGCTGAGATAACTGAAGAATCCAATCCACCGGAGAGTAATACGCCGTACGGTACATCACTCATAAGCTGACGTTTAACTGCCGCTTCTAACGCTTCATGCAGTTCTTCAACTGAAGCCTCATTATTTGCCACATTTTCGTATTGTTCCCAGTCACGTTGGTAATAACGGGTTAATTCACCATTTTTACTATCTAAGAAATGTCCTGGGGGAAACTCGCGCACTGTTTTGCAGACCGGAGTCAGAGATTTCATTTCTGAAGCAACATAGAAATTTCCGTTCTCATCATAACCTGTGTAGAGCGGGATGATTCCCATGTGATCGCGTCCGATGAGATACCGGTCTTGTTTTTCATCATAGAGAATAAAAGCAAAGATACCATTTAGATCATCTAAAAAGGCATTTCCTTTTTCTTCATATAAGGCAAGAATGATTTCACAATCAGATTCAGTAGCGAAGTTGTAATCAATATTTAAATTGGCACGTAGTTGTTTGTGGTTATAGATTTCGCCATTAACGGCTAAAACATGAGTTTTGTCTTCATTATAAAGAGGTTGGGCGCCATTATTTACATCAACAATTGCAAGACGTTCATGAGCTAAAATAGCATGATCTGATGTATAACTTCCCGACCAGTCTGGTCCACGGTGACGTTGCCGCTTTGACATTTCCAGAGCAACTTTTCTAAGCTCCGAGACGTCTGTCTTAATGTCAAGTACGCCAAAAATTGAACACATATTTTTCCCTTCGTTACGCTAATCTCAAGAAAACAGACATCGTTCACAACTCTGTCCTTAGCTATCAATGTGCCAATATCACCAAATAATGCAAGTAATTAGCGATATTTTTCTGGAATATTTTTTATAATTTTTCAACCTTAGTATTTTCTTCTGTCTTATCGTTGCTGAATAGATGAATATTGGTTTCTGAATAGGGGCTAATGAGCACATCATAGACATGTTTAGCAAAACCAAGACCTGCTTCATCATAAAGGTTGACAACTTCATCGACGCCAAGCTCATTTAAACTGGCCTGATCTTCATCATAACGGCTGATGGCCGCGATCTTACCTGGGTAATGGCGGCGGCGAAGTTGAGTGACGGCATATTCATTCCCGTTATGATGAGGCATAGTCAGAAGAATAAGCTGAACCGTTTTACTGGGGACAAGTTTTTCCCAGAAATCAGAATCGGTGGCATCGCCCTGAATGACTGTTCGACCGGAGCGGATGTGTGCCTGAACTTTATTTAAATCTGTATCAATTCCAATGACCTTGTCGGGATAATACATGCTTAGGAAATCATACGTTCCTGATCCGATTCGTCCCATACCCAGTATCACAATTTCCATATTTCCCAGCTCAATCGGCAAATCTTCCAGATGAAGCTTGCGCCTTTGCCATTTTTGTAATTTTGGCAGGAGGATGCGGTGAAGCTTATCGGCATGTTGATTTAACGGCGCAGCAATAATGAAACTGATGCTTAAAGCAATGGCTAAAATAGCCAACCATTGCCCATTTAGATCACCTTGCTTTACAGCAATAGTCGTAACTATTAAGCCAAATTCGCTGTAGTTGGTCAGGCTTAATGTTCCCATAAGTGCTGTACGTGCTCTTAATCTGAAGAAAATTAACAGAGCAAGGTAAATAATCCCTTTTAGAGGTAAAAACAGGCTTAGTAAAATCGCTGTCAGGAGTGCTTGGTAAGATGGGAAATAGTGCATACCAATAGATAAAAAGAATGCCACTAGAAAAAGTTCTTTGAAGGCAAACAGAGCTTTGCCTAAATGATTGGCTTGTGGTGTTCCGGCAAGTAGCATACCGACCAGTAGTGCACCCAAATCAGGTTTAATGTGAACACTGTTAAACCATCCATACCCCACCACAAAGGCAAAAGAAAATCCGACTAAAAGTTGTACTTCTCCATGACCTGCTTTTTTGATCAGTAAGAGCAGAAAACGGCGCATAGGAATGAGTAGGATTAGAGATAATGCCCAAAGACTTGGTAATTTCCCTGCACTAAAACTTAAATAAATGACAGCAAACAGATCCTGCATGACCAATATCCCTATTGCGACACGGCCATATAATGATTGTAATTCGCTTTTCTCCTGAAGAACTTTAACTGCAAAAACGGTACTTGAAAAACTTAAGGCGAAAGCAAGCAAGAAGGTTGTATTAGTACTTAATCCGACTAATTGCGGAATAGCCAGCCATTTAAACAATCCGATGATGAGACAAAAGGAGAGCCCGTTTAAAAATAGGTGCAAAATGGATGTTCCGAATACTTCGGGTTTTAATAACGTGCGGATATCCAGTTTAAGCCCAATGCTAAAAAGCAATAGGGTAATCCCGAGATTTGCCAAAACTTCAATGACCGGGGAACTATGAATTCCAATAAGATTGAGAATAAATCCAGCAAGTAAGAAACCAAGTAAAGGAGGAAGTTTTAAAATCTGAAAAAACATTCCTGACGCAGCGGCAGTTGCTAAGATGACGATACTATCCATTGTATTCATAGATGTTCCTCAAAAAGATTTACCGGCAGTAAGTAAGATGCTGGCAATTTAAGAGCGATCCGAAGTTTTGCCAGAAATGCTGAAACTCTGTTCATCTGAGATATGAAGACAAGGAGGTATTTTGGAAAATTGAGATTGTGATATGGTTGTTTAATGAAACTAATTTTGAAGAAGTCTGGATTGATATCGTCAATTACCTTGTGAGACATGGGGATACTCTAATATTCCTTTATATGAGCAAAGGATAGCACTCAAAAACAGACTCTAGGAAGCCTTTTGGAAAACCTAGCACCCTGATTTTGGGGTATTATCTGTTAAAAAGTCCATTATAGATTTTGTATCCTGTGACAGGAGAAACGGTTTGCAATGCTAAACGGAGTTTTGGTTGTGATAGATGCTTCTATTCCTGTTGTTTTTTGAGTAAGAAATTTCAATGTAAATAAGTTTGGAATAGGAATAGTATATTTATTAGTGGCTTCTGGTTTCTGGCTCGAGATTCTGGGCACGGTGAGCTGCTTTTAACTGATTTGTGAGAAAATATATGCTCAGGATTGTTTGTGGATTGACAAAAGTTTGGTTACTTTTGGGGACTTATAATCAGGGGTAAGATTATTTTTGAAGGGTATATGGATGTAGGGCTTCACAGCATCTTTTATTTGAGGCGGATGTGTTTAATTTGAGCCCAAATTAAACATCATACGTTAAGAACATTTCTAACTTTTAATAGGGATATAAAATGAGTTCTTGCCAGATTAGGAACGTTGTCTTTGATATTGGTAATGTGATGGTGAGATGGTCACCGATAGAAATTATTCGGCTAACTTTTGGTGATTCGTCTAATCATAAAGCACTGGCTGAGTCGATTTTTCATAGTGAATTGTGGCGGGGATTGAACCGGGGAGAGTATACGGAGCAAGAAGTTAAAGCCCAATTGCAACATCTTCTTGATTTACCAAAAGAAATAACAGAGAGCCTGTTTTATTACATTCGTCGTACGTTGATTTTGTTGTTTGGCTCAACTGAGTTACTAAAAAAACTGATTGATGCCGGTTATACAACGTATGCATTAACGGATAATGTGATAGAAATTGTTGATTATCTGAAAAAACAATACGATTTTTGGGATTGTTTTTCTGGAATTATTGTATCTGCAGAAGTGGGCTGCTTAAAACCAGATGCAGAGATTTTTAATCATTTAATTAATCAGTATCAAGTAGACCCTCAGGAATCTGTATTTATTGATGATCTGTCGAAAAATATTGAGGGAAGCCGTCGTTTAGGTTTCTCTGGCATTCAATTCTCTGATGCTGTGCAATGTGAGCAAGAATTGAAAAAATTAGGGTTAAAGTTCTAAATCATCGTATATCGTCAGTGTCGATGTAAATTAAGCGGTTGAGCTGATAAGGTGTGTGGGGAATTTACTTTGATATAACCCGTTTTTAAGTGAATAATTCAGGCTTCGTAGATTGATGGAATTGGGTTGCTGTATCCTGTTAATTTTATTGCTAATAGAATAGTATCTTTAAATATTTCATGGTGAATTGCACCTGTTTGAATTATTTAGAAGATTAGTGTGAAATTAAGATTTGTGAGTGTCGTAGTATCGTTTATAGTGAGTTTCAATGTTTCTGCTTTAACCATTGGTAGCTGGAATTTGGACTGGCTTGATGGCAGTTCAGCATATGGACCTAAACGCCATAAAGATGATTATCTGCAAATGGCCGATATGTTCAGAAGAGCACATATGGATGTTATGGCTTTTTCTGAGGTTGGTAGTAAACGGGTTCTAAGACGGGTCGTCGGCAATCATTATTTAATTGAAATATCACATCGGGCAAGCCAACGTGGTAGAGGATATTATCCTCAATTCACGGGATTTGCTATCAGAGCCGGGATTGTTTATCAGCGAAACTCTGATCTTAAGCTTAATGTCGATCATGATGACCAATTACGGAATGCAGTTGATATCACTTTATATAAACGGCATCACCCTTACCTGAGACTTTTATCGGTTCATTTGAAGAGCCGTTGCTTTTATCAAAGCGACAATTTTTCTCGTTCATGCCATTTATTGAAATTACAGGCCATACGTTTAAATCAATGGATTCGTCATCGTAAAAAAGAGAAACTCCCTTTTATGATCCTAGGGGATTTTAATCGGAGGATGGCCAATGGTAAACATCACTGGTTTCTAAAGATACTCCGTTCAGATTATCATCATTCAACTTCTCTTTATTTATCAACTCAAGGTTTGCATAGCCATTGTTGGAGCCGCACAAGCTGGGGGGCGATGAAGCAATTCCGGCAATATATTGATCATATTTTGTATAATCAAAGAGTCAAAAGATATGTTCAAAGCGGGAGTTTCAGACAAATAACCGTTCCTGTTTCAATAGCTGAAAAATATCATTTAAGTGATCATTGTCCTATCTTGATTCGATTGTCAGATTGAGGCGGTTGGAGAAGGTATCTGATGAACCCGATACCTTCTGGTCATTTTATGGAAAAATATCTATTCGCTAAGCGTTATTTTTTCTCAAAAGCACCTAAATCAGGTGCATCGCCAAGATAGGCTTCTCCTGTTGTTGTTCCTGCATCAATTAATGAGCTGCTTGAAGTTAAACGGAATAGAGTTGAATAAGGGATCATCCCATTTTTCTTACGGGAGACCTTTGCTTTGCTCAGCTTCAGGCTCATAAAATCGCTGCTGGAGACCCCGATGTTTTGCCAGCTGTTGTGACTGCTTTTAGCATTCGATACAGTTACGGATCCTTTTAATGAAATATTATTTCTCAGATCATGTTTTTGACCACTTTCTACTGAATTGCCAAAGGCAAAGTTGCTTCCATTTTTATAGGCCACATTGTTATAAGCGGTAATGCCTCCTGCGTTATTATTCTGATCGAATCCTTTTGCTGTATTTCCGAATGCAATTGAACGAATAATGGTTGGATTACCTAATGAACCGTTTCCGCCTAATTTAAAACCATTTCCTTCGCCGCTGAAGTTACCATAATTCCAAGAATCTACCCCATTATTGAATGCCCAACTATCTTTGATGGTGACATCGACATCACTCTCGTATTCATCGAATCCGTCATCTGAGTTTCCCCAGGCCCGGCAGCCATAAAAAGCATTACCTTTACCTTGTTTCTGTTTGGGGCCAAAGCCATCAGCCATACTGCCTAGTTTTTTAGGGTCATAGTTAAGATACGAGTCGCAGTTGATGACAGTGGTATAAGCGCCTCCCTTATTAACCTCAAAACCAGTATTACGGTTTTTATAAAAAGCGCAGTTTTCAAAGGTGTTATGTTTTCCTGTGACATAAACGCCCTGATAGCCAGCCCGGGTGATATTGATTCCTTTAAAATACCAATAGTTCCCGGTGACGTAGAACCCAAAGCTATTTTGAACCCATTTTTTGACAGGAAAGGAAAAATCAAATGTGGCTTTGCCGCAGTTTGCTGCAACCACTTTAATCATGGAGCCTGATTTTCCTGATTTGGTGAATTTAAGTGTGTTCTTTTCTCCTTTGGAGTAATCGATTGTGTAAGTTCCTGATTTTAGTAAGATCATCTGACCTGCTTTGACCTTACTTAATGCAGTTGTAAAATCTAGTGGCGAGCTAAAGCTATTTCCGCTACCGGATGATGTCCCACTGGATGAAACATAGTAAATTTTAGAGGCGCTGAGCCCACTTGTTGTTCCTGAACATCCGGTGACCAGTTCACTGACCCATGACGGAGTTAATGGATCCTGAGCGGCTAGAAGTTGCGGGCTGGTCATCGATATAGCAAGTAGGGTGCCCGTTAGCATCACTAATTTGTTCATCATATATTCCTTTATCTTTGTTTAAGCGTTTATCTAAGTCACAAAATAAAACAACGTTCCTATTTATAATATACATATTTAATTTTACCTATAGTCAGCGACTACTAATTTGGATTGATTTGTCAATAATGAATCATGGGTCAAATTTTCAATGGATTTGTTAAGCATGATTTGCAATACGATGTCACAACTAAATTGCGATGTATTGATATTGAAAAAAGTTTTTACCATGTGATGAAATTGGGTTGATAACCGTGAATGTATTGGTTAAATAGAGGCGTCGCTGAATAAAATTTAATCTATGCGAGTGAATTTTATTCAGCTCAGGTAATATTTGAGTGCAATATCAATGCTGTCTGATGAGCATTTTCAACGATTGATTAAATGGTATGAAGATCGGTGTTTTGTGATGTAACGACTTTGCATGAGAATATGACAATTGATGTAATTTAGTCTATACCTCATAACATTGTGTTCAAAGATCTCTGGTTTATAGTTTTTTAATCTCCCTATAGATTTTGGCTATAAGTCGCCTCCATTTGTAGCATAGAAGGATTCCAATATGGTTAATGTTCCAATTGCTGCCGAAGACTTTCCGTTTTTTCAAGATAAAGAAAAATTTAAAGATTCCATTGTGCGTCATCTTCGAACTACTTACGGTACAGATGAGCAAAAAGCGAATCAGACTGCATGGTGGAAAGCAACATGTTCTGCGGTGAATGAGCTTGTTTTTGAAGGGCTGACCGAAACGCAGAAAAAACATGCAGGAATCGACACCCGCGCGGTACATTATTTTTCGCTTGAGTTCTTGATGGGGCGGTTAACCCGAAACAATCTTTATAATTTAGGTATTTTTAACACAGCCCGGGATGCATTAACTGAGTTAGGACAAGACATAGAAGAGTTGTGCGCACAAGAGCCTGATATGGCGCTTGGCAATGGTGGTCTTGGCCGACTGGCTGCTTGCTTTATTGATTCACTGGCAACGCTTGGATATCCGGCAATTGGTTATGGAATTCATTATGAAAATGGATTATTTCGTCAGGAATTTCGAGACGGACACCAAATTGAACGTCCTGATAGTTGGCGTGATTTTGGTAATCCATGGGAAATCTGTCGTCCTGAATCAATTCAAAAGGTACTGCTTTACGGTTATGTAGAAACTGAGTTTTGTAATAATGGTCAGATGAGAAAAGTCTGGCACCCAGGGGAAGTCGTCAGGGGCGTGCCATGGGATATCCCGGTCGTCGGATATGGTGGGCATACGGTTAACATTTTGCGTCTGTGGGAGAGTCGGGCTGACGATTATTTCGATTGGGATGTCTTTAATGCGGGCGGTTATATTGATGCTCAATCTGAGAAATCAAGGGCTGAGACCATCTCTAAAGTTCTTTATCCTAATGATGAGACGCAGGCAGGGAAAGAGCTAAGGCTTATCCAGCAGTATTTTTTCTGTACCTGTTCTTTAAAAGATATGGTTCGGCGTTACAAACGTCATCATGATAATTTTGATGAATTTGCCGATCAAATGGTAATTCAGCTCAATGATACCCATCCGGCAATCGCAATCCCCGAATTGATGCGGTTATTGGTTGATAAAAACGGACTGGACTGGAGTAAAGCCTGGTCGATTTGTCAAAAAGTTTTTGCTTATACTAATCATACCTTGTTACCTGAAGCTCTGGAAAAATGGCCGGTTGGGCTGGTCGAGCACGTCTTACCCCGTCACTTAGAAATTATTTATGAAATCAACCACCACTTCCTCGAAGATGTGGTGGCCAAAAAATGGCCTGGCGATGATCAAATGAAGCAGCGGCTATCGATTATTGAAGAAGGTAACCCGAAGATGGTCCGTATGGCCTATCTCTGTGTTGTAACCTGTTGCAAAACGAATGGTGTTGCCCAGATGCATAGTGATCTGGTTAAAAAAGATTTATTCCCTGATTTTTATCAGATCTGGCCTGATCGATTTATCAATGTGACCAATGGGATTACCCCACGGCGATGGCTTAAAGCCTGTAATCCCAGACTCTCTGCATTATTTGATGAAGTTTGCGGCGCACATTGGCCAACGGATTTAGGTTTACTGAAAAAAGCATTAGATTATGCGGATGACCCTCAGTTTCAGAGCCGATTTATGGATATAAAACGTCAGAACAAAGAAGATTTAGCGCATATTATTATGGAGCAAATGGGTATTGAAGTGAGCCCTGATGCTATCTTTGATATTCAGATTAAGCGTTTACACGAATATAAACGGCAACATCTGAATATGTTGCATATTTTAACGTTATATCGGCGACTGCTTCAGGAGCCAACGTTGGATGTTCAGCCCCGGGTTTTTATTTTTGGCGCAAAAGCTGCTCCAGGCTACAAATTAGCAAAAGATATTATTTTTGCCATTAATAAAATTGCTGATCGCATTAATGCGGATAAACGAATTCAAGATAAAATAAAGGTTGTTTTTCTGCCAAACTACCGTGTGACTCTGGCTGAACAGATGATCCCGGCTGGTGATGTGTCAGAGCAAATATCGACAGCGGGTAAAGAGGCTTCAGGAACCGGTAATATGAAATTTGCCCTGAATGGTGCAGTGACAATCGGGACAATGGATGGCGCCAATGTAGAAATTCGTGAAGAAGTCGGAGATGAAAATATCTTTATATTCGGCATGACTGTGGATCAGGTGAATGCGAAATGGCATGAAGGGTATAACAGCCGTGATTATTACTATAGCAACCCTGAGTTAAAATCTATTCTTGACTGGCTTGATAGTGATTATTTTACACCCCATGAGCCGGGGGCTTTATCTTCTATTAAACATAGTCTGCTTGATGGTGGTGATCCCTTCATGTGCCTGGCTGATTATGATTCATATATCAATGCTCAACAGCTGGTGGATGAAGCTTACCGGGATAAAAAACGCTGGGCCAGAATGGCTATTATTAATGCTGCGAGTGTTGGTAAGTTTAACTCGGACCGGTCAATTGAAGACTATGTTGAGAAAATCTGGAAGTTAGAGCCTTATCCGGCATTGGAATAATACAGAACTGTATTGATGTTTACTTTTGTTTGTTTCTTGTAATCGGCATAATAGGGTGGACATGTTGACGTTTGGCGGTTGAATTCTGTTGAAATAAAACGCGTTTTTGTTGCGGTGCGGACTGTAAGGCTTCGTATTCTAAGAGAACAGGGCGTAACAAAGCTTAAGACTCGTTTTAATGAACTCAAAAGGCGGTATTTCTGTTCATTTACTCATGGTCAGGCCCTGATCTGCGGAGATGATTACACGGTACAGAACCTGACTTTTCTAAACAATAGCTGCCAAAAACATCGCTAAACGTTACCATGCCCCAGCGCTGTTTTTCTCTGATGATTGAGTTTTGTCTTAAAATCGGCAAACTGCTGTAAATGAATGATGAGAGATGCGGGCTTTAGTGCTCAGTTGTTTAAGATAATAACCGAGTCATGAAAGTGTCAAAGTGGAGTATTGGCATGTTGCCGTTTACAAATGATTATTTGGCGTATTTATTAGAGAATCCAGACTATCAAAAGCCGGCTGAAGGTCGGCTTTCTGATGATAGCCGGGTCCGTTTATTAGGTGCCGGGGCTATTGAAATTATTCCGGCTAGAGTCAGCTCACCTCAAAAGGTAATTGTTCTTTCTGCGGGTGTTCATGGAAATGAAACAGCGCCTGTTGAATGGCTTAATCAACTATTAAATGATCTCATAAACGAAGAGCTACGTTTGGTTCATCCGTTGTTATTACTGTTTGGTCATCCATTAGCCATGATCGCAGGGCAGCGTGAATTGGACCATAATCTGAATCGGTTATTTAATGGGGCCTATCGTGATGGTGATAGTATTGAGCATCGTAGAGCGGCTGAATTAGAAACGTGGCTGGATTATTTTTATCTTGAATATCCGGGGCGTCGTTATCATTACGATTTACATACGGCAATTCGAAAATCGGTTCATGAAAAATTTGCCGTTGTCCCCTATATGCCAAACCGTCCTTATCATCTGGATCAACTTAATTTTTTACAGCATTGTGGTGTTGATTGCTTGCTGTTTTTTCATCAGCCGACAACAACGTTTAGTTACCATAGTGCACTAAATTATCAAGCAGATGCATTTACGGTTGAACTTGGTCAGGTGCATCCTTTTGGCCAGAATGATCTGACTCGTCTTTGGGTTCTTGATCAGAGTATGCGTCAGTTGTTAAGCCGGGAGGAACTGGTTTTAGAGCCGCTCAATTTGAGGCGATGTCAGTGGTATCAAGTGACGGATGTGATTAATCGTGAACAATCTGATTTTAAATTAAATTTTGCACATGACCTGCCTAATTTTACAGAATTTAACTCACAAGATGTTGTTGCTTTTCAGGCTAACCGGGAGGTTATTGTGGTCGATGGTCCCAAAGGGGTTGTGTTCCCGAATGCCCATGTTCAGGTCGGGCAACGTGCGGCTATTTTAGTGAAAGTCATGTCAACTGAGCAGTGCATACAATTTATCGACAGGAATCAATAAGCTTGCAAGGTATTCGAATTCGATGGTTTGTTGCACCTGGATTATTTGTTGCGATTGTTCTGTTTTCTTTAGCAAAACGGCTCAATTCTGGTCCTGGAATATTATTGTTGTTTGGTGTTGTGATTGGCACTGTAACCAGTGCCGGTATTACGTGGTTTATTTATACTGATTTTATTTCTTTTGTTTAAGGATCCTCACCATCTTAATTTTATCCTACTTGGTGAACATTATGCTTTTTCTCTGGGCGTTGATGTTAACCGGATGAGGCCCAGGCTAATACTGTGGGTTGCATTGTTAACCGCTATTGCTGTTGTGTGTGCCGGAACAATCAGTCTTATCGGTTTATTGGTGCCTCACATGTTAAGGCGGTGGATGGGAGACGAATAAAAGGCAATTGTTGGTTATGAGTACTCTGGGTGGTGCAATTACTGTATTAGCTGTGGATATTGTAGCCATGTCTATATTAAGAGGACTGAGTTGCCTATTGGTGTGATTACTGCCACATTTGGCGCACCATTGCTATTCATTTTATTATTGCGTTAGCACTATGATTAAGATTGACCAGCTTCAGGTTCGCGATTATCTGAAAATTGATCACCTTGAGATTGACAGTGGGAAAATCATTGCTGTTTGTGGCCCGAATGGGTCAAGGAAATTAACTCTTTTGGAAGCATTAGCCGGCTTTCTTCCTCTTCAACGCGGGCAGGTGTTTTTATCAGGTAAGCGATTAGCTGATTATTCGATAAGCGAGCTGGCAAAATTTCGTAGCTGGTTAGCTCAACAGCCACCTCATCGTGCTTATCTGAGTGTCTCTGAACAATTACACCTTGAGGCAAAATAATTTGCAGATGGAAAACGGTTTATTGGTTTACGGGCTCAAATTATTGAAGATGTTTTGCAAAAACTGCAACGTGTTTATTTATCTTGTTTGCTTGTAATTGGGGAGCATCGGCTGAGCCCAAATCATCAATTGATGTTGCTTGATGAACCCTTGGGCTTCCTTGATCCTAAATATCAGCACATGGTTATGGATATATTGATGACTTTACAAAAACAAGGAAAAACGATTTTTTGTCTTTGCACGATCTCAATATTGCAACATTTTATTCAATGGATGTATTGTTACTCGAGCAAGGCCGTCTTACAATATATAGGGAGGCTCAGCACGTTTTGACTGAGTCAAGACTGGCCGAGCTGTTTGGCGTATCGATGACTCAGATTCGCATCAATGGGCATACACAGTTGATCCTATCTTGAAGCCACCGTTAATTTAATCCATCAATGAGGGTTGTAGGGGATGCTTTGGAAAAATCAACCGGAACGCGACGAGTTGTTTTTCTATGTAGAACATAGCAGAGATGAACGCAAACGAGCGACGAAACGTCGTCATCGTCTCACTCAGAGTCGGCGCCGGATGCGTCATTAAGTAAGCATCAAACGTTCAAAAATATTACTCAGCCCCTGTTTCAGTGTAAACAGGGGTTTTTTACCCCGGAAGTTGTTGGATTTCACGGTTGAAAGCTTATTATTTTAAGCTTTGCCGTGTTGATTTAGTTTATGCTCTTACCTAATTGAAAAACCATCATTTCTCCAAGCTGAGGTTATTTTAGGATGTGTTATACTGCCTGAACATAACATCGTGCCATACAGCATTTTCTTAATTATTATGATTCCAAAATTATCCGAAACACCGCCGTTATCAGTGCAGTATCAGCATTACCTGAAACAATTAGAAGATTCGGGATTTGCTGGTGAAATTGAAACCAGTTATTCCAGCCGGCTGGCTGTAGCGACGGACAATTCAGTCTATCAGCTACTACCTCAGGCCGTGATTTTTCCAAAGTCTACAGATGACGTGATTAAAGCGACGCAACTTGCCGGGGAATCTACGTTTCATACGGTGAAGTTGACCCCCAGAGGCGGTGGAACGGGAACCAATGGCCAATCATTAACCGATGGCATTGTGGTTGATTTATCCAGACATATGAATCAGCTGATCGAATTAAATGTTGAGCAAAAATGGGTTCGGGTGCAAACCGGGATGGTTAAAGATGCACTGAATGCTTTGTTGCGTCCACATGGATTATTTTTTGCTCCGGAGTTGTCAACGAGTAATCGGGCAACATTAGGGGGAATGATTAATACAGATGCGTCTGGGCAGGGGTCACTTCAATATGGTAAAACCAGTGAGCATGTTCTGTCGGTAACGGCCGTGACTGTGGATGGGAGAAAACTTGAAACAGGATCATTAGACGCGAAAGAGGCATTATCCAGTGATGATTCGTATCTGCAGGTTGCAGCTCAATGTTGTATCGATCATCGCGAGCTTATTGAGGAAAAATTTCCCAGGCTCAATCGGTTTTTAACCGGTTATGATTTAAAAAATGCCTATATTCCACAGACAGAGCGGTTTGATCTGACTCGTTTGCTTTGTGGGAGTGAGGGATCGCTGGCTTTTATTTGTGAAGCAAAACTAGATTTAACATCTATTCCTAAATATCGAACCTTGGTGAATGTTAAGTATCCTTCTTTCGAATCAGCACTGCGCCATGCTCCAGCACTTGTTAAAGCGAAAGCGCTATCCGTTGAAACAGTTGATTCCAATGTTCTTAATTTAGCGCGCGAAGATGTCATCTGGCATAGCGTACATCATTTGCTTAAAGATGTTCCTGGTCAAACGATGAATGGCATAAATATCGTCGAATTTGCAGGTGATGATTTAGATGATCAGCGAGTTAAAGTCGAAAAACTTACCGCTATTCTCGATGTTGCAGAGCAAGAACAAAGCATCCTTGGTTATCAAATTTGTGATGATTTGCCGAGTATTGGGAAAATCTATGCGATGCGTAAAAAAGCAGTAGGTTTATTAGGTAAAACAGAAGGACGGCAAAAACCTGTTGCATTTACCGAAGACACATGTGTTCCTCCTGAACATCTGGCTGATTATATTATGGAGTTTAGAGCGCTGTTAGACAGCCGGGGCCTGCATTATGGGATGTTTGGCCATGTGGATGCTGGGGTATTACATGTCCGTCCGGCACTTGATCTTTGCGATCCTAAGCAAGAGCGGATGATGCGTGAAATCTCAGATCAAGTCGTTGCTTTAACGGCCAAATATGGTGGGCTGATGTGGGGAGAACATGGTAAAGGTTTCCGTTCTGAATATAGCCCTGAATTTTTCGGCCAGGAATTATTTACAGAATTGCGACGTATAAAGACGGCATTTGATCCACATAATCAGTTAAATCCTGGGAAAATATGTACACCTCTGGAAAGCGATGAGCTACTTGTTTCTGTTGATAATGCAAAACGGGGAACCATTGATCGTCAGATCCCGGTTAATGTTCGCGACAGCTTTAGTACCGTTTTAGATTGTAACGGGAATGGCCTGTGTTTTAACTATGATGCGAACAGTCCGATGTGTCCTTCATTTAAAGTGAGCTATGACCGACGCTACTCACCTAAAGGGCGGGCTGGCCTGATGCGTGAATGGCTGCGCCAGTTTTCTCAGTTAGGAAAAGATCCATCAGAGCTCGAGCAAGAGGCTTTGAGTGGACATCATCATGTGGATAGTTTCTTCTTAAAAATTCGTAATAATATGGCGAAGAAAAAAGGAGAATATGATTTTAGCCATGAAGTTATGGACGCGATGCAAACTTGTCTGGCTTGTAAGGCGTGCGCTTCTGCTTGCCCGATTCAGGTTGATGTTCCGCAATTTCGTAGTCGTTTCTTGTATCTTTACCATACTCGTTATCAACGCCCACTCAAAGATTATATGGTTGGCTATGTTGAAAGTTATGCCCCGGTTATGGCTAAAGCGCCACGTTTATTTAACTGGTTGATGAGTCCCAAATGGGCACAGCATTTAACGCTAAAAACCATTGGGATGGTTAATGTGCCTAAATTAAGCTATCCAACTTTGGCGCAAAGGATCCCTAAACAGCTAAAACATCCTTTCGATCTGAATCATTTGAAGCTTTTATCGAGGCAAAAAAAAGCGAAGACATTACTGATCGTCCAGGATCCGTTTACAAGTTATTATGAGGCAGATGTTGTTGCTGATTTTGTTCAGTTGGTCGAAAAGTTAGGGTTTAATGCGGTATTGGTTCCATTTAAACCGAATGGTAAACCTCAGCATATTAAGGGTTTCTTAGATAAGTTTACGAAGACAGCTCAAACAACTGCGAAATTTTTAAATCAGTTGGCTGATTTAGAGATCCCGATGGTGGGGGTCGACCCGGCACTAGTGCTCTGTTACCGGGATGAGTATAACACCCATCTGGGGGCATCAAGAGGTGATTTCAAAGTCCTTCTGGCCCAAGAATGGTTAACGAGTGTCCTTTCGTTAATTGAACCCAAACATTATAGTGTACAGCCTTTTTATTTATTGGGGCATTGTACTGAAAAAGCGTTATTGCCCGAATCGGATGAACTGTGGGCCGGTATTTTTGCTCATTTTGGGATGACCTGTCATGTACAATCTGTTGGGTGTTGCGGAATGGCAGGAACATATGGCCATGATGCGAGTCAGGTTGAAGCATCGGAGGCGATTTATGAGATGAGCTGGCGGCCTAAATTAGATTCTTTACCTAAAGAGCAATGTCTGGCGACAGGTTATTCTTGTCGGAGCCAGGTCAAACGTTTTGATGGTGTGAAATTAATGCATCCGGCTCAGGCATTGCTGGGTGTGATGAACGGAGAGTTTTCATGAGTATCTGGCAAAAGGATATTTCTTTAGAACGGCTCAATGCTATGTCTGGTGGTACCATGCTTGAAATGACGCAGACATGTTTTAATGAAATCGGTGATGATTTTTTATGTGCGACAATGCCGGTAGTCGATGCGGTTCGTCAACCGATGGGGTTGCTACATGGTGGAGCCAGTGCAGCACTGGCTGAATCTGTCGGTAGTGTTGCAGGTTTCTTTGCCTGCCCTGAGCATTGCTATGTATTAGGTACTGAAATTACTGCAAATCATTTACGCTCTGTACGTGAGGGGACCGTGGTGGCTAAGGCGGGCCCTATCCATCTCGGAGGCCTTGTGCAGCTATGGCAAATTGATATCAGGGAGCAATTGCAGCAGAGGCTCATTTGTAGTGCCAGGTTATCGCTGATGGTTCGACATCATTAAAGGTGGCTTTTGATCTCGAACGCTTGAATTTTGTCGAGATCAACAGTCCATTGATGCTTCAGTCTGAAGCAAAATGATCAATGATGAGGATTTTTACGAGGTGCTGATTTTCGGGCCTTGTTTGCAGGCTGGGGGCGTTTGTTACCGGAGCGGTTTGGGCGTGGTTTAGTTTTGTTCACGATTGCTTTAGATGAGCGTGTAAAAGAAGCCGGAAATTGTTCAAATTCCAGACGTTGCAGGCGCTCGCCTGTAAATTTTTCAATTGCCTGAAGTAGTGGTAGCTCGTCTTCACTGACCATAGAGTAGGCGTTACCTGATTCGCCGGCTCTTCCGGTTCTGCCGATTCGATGAACATAGTCTTCGGCAACATTAGGGAGATCAAAATTGACAATCTGAGGGAGTTGCTTGATATCTAGCCCCCTTGCGGCAATGTCGGTTGCTACGAGAACTTCAATGTGTCCATCTTTAAAGCCTGACAGGGCTTTTACCCGAGCATTCTGACTTTTGTTGCCGTGAATTGCTGCCGCTTTTATTTTTGCAGCTTCTAATTTTTGAGTTAGCCGATTTGCTCCATGTTTTGTTCGGGTAAAGACGAGTACCTGCTGCCATTTATTTTGGATGATCATCGTTTTGAGCAATTGTGATTTTTGCTTATGATCGATTAACGTATAAAACTGTTCGACTTTACGGACTGTTTTATTGGCTTCGACCGTAATTTCCAGAGGATGACGTAATAGACTCTGAGCAAGTTTACGGATCTCTTTTGAGAACGTAGCTGAGAAGAGCAAGTTTTGACGTTTTTGGGGCAACAATCTGAATAGTTTGCGGATATCATGGATAAATCCCATATCCAGCATTCGATCCGCTTCATCCAGAACCAATACCTGAAGTTTTGAAAAATCGATAGCTCCCTGATTATAGAGATCCAACAATCGCCCCGGCGTGGCAGTGAGAATTTCACAGCCAGCGTTCAGGTGACGGATCTGTGGTTTACTATTGACCCCCCCAAAAATGACACGATGCCGTAGTTTTAAATGGCGGGAATAATCAGTGATATTCGCATCGATTTGAGCTGCAAGTTCTCGTGTCGGTGTGACAATCAGCGCTTTGATTTCTTTACTTCGGCACAACGACTGATGCTTCAAGCCTTCTAGAATGGGTAGCACAAAAGCTGCTGTCTTTCCTGTGCCGGTTTGGGCGGCAGCCAATAAATCTTGTCCGTCCAGTACAGCGGGTATTGCCTGGAGCTGAATTGGGGTAGGAGTGGAATATCCTAAAGCGCTAATCGCTTCAGTAATGGGTTTAGATAGGCCTAATTCAGCAAATGACATGCAGACTCGCTAACATATAAAGAAAATAAGCCGCAAGTGTAGATGAAAAAAGATCGATGAGCTATAGCCTTATTAAAAATGCTTAAATCAGTTTTGTTGATGGTTTCTTCTTGGGGTGTGGATTTTGGGAGTAGATTGCTATTTTTCAGGGGCGATCTGAAGGTATCGGTTTAGTTCTGAAGTGACCTAACAGCCTGAATTTTTTTGCCTTTATATATTGCGAGATTGGTTGGGATTTCTGGCATGGATCAAGAACAGGCAGCCATCTGTTGAGGGCGATTAAAAGCGCTATTACGGCAATTATAATCAACCCAAAAACCAGGAATCTGGGCATTATCTGTTCTCATTCATAGAATAATTGGGTCTCAGATTAAAACATCATAGAGAGATCCATATAGAAATACTCGTGAATGATTTGTAACGAGAATCGTGTGCACAATGACACCCTACAGGTTTTTGATTGTTCCAGGCGCTTCAGTGGAAGTGATAATCAGATTAGATAACTCGTTGTTTTTTGATAGAATCGACGATGTATAAGGAGATGGATCCTTTCAAAATGTATGTATTTTTCAGGAGTTGATATGATGACATCATTCATTTTCGATTTAGATGGAACAATTAGTGATCCGCTTGATGGTATTGCACGTTCTCTCAATTATGCTTTAGAGTCATTTGGTTATTCTGCCCGGAGTATTGATGAGTTATCAACTTATATCGGACCGCCATTAGATCAGGCATTTAGCTCACTGACCGGGAAAGATGATCCATTGTCTGTGAATGCATTAGTTGCAAAATATCGGGAACGATATGCCTCTGTCGGATTTTCTGAAAATACACTGTATCCCGGGATAGCGAAGATACTCACAGAGCTGGTGGACCAGGGAATTTCATTAGGTATTTGCACATCGAAGCCTGTGCAATTTGCTGAAAAGATACTGATACATTTTAAGTTGCGTGAGCTATTTGATTATATCAGTGGCGGAGATGTCGGTGTCCAAAAATGGCAACAGCTTGCAAGCTTGAAAGAAGAAGGGGTCATTACTGAAAAATCGATTATGATCGGCGATCGTCACGTTGATCTTGATGCAGCCCATCGCAATCATTTAAAGTGTGCGGGTGTGTTATGGGGGTATGGTTCCTATAACGAATTAAAACAACAAAAGCCAGATGTGTTGCTTTCTCATGTCGATGAGTTGTTGACATTATCTTCAGTATTGAAGTAGACGTTTATCTGCTATTGATGAGGGCAGGTTGAGTTTGCGCCTGAGGACTCTTAAATGCCACAGGCATGCGTATTTGGATTATACAATTGAGGAAATTTTTTTGAGATTCGTTCGGGATATTATTCTGATAAATATAGTGGCAGCATTTGTTATCTGGCTACTTTCACATTACCTGTCAGGTTTTAGAGTGAATCACATTGGGGATTTTTGCTTTGAAATGGTGATTGTGCTGTGGGGGATTGCGATTGTCAGTTGGAAAGGTGCTACGTTTCTTCGACGCAGAGAACGGGTCAAGACATTATTGAAAGAGCGAAAATTACCTTTACTTGAAGAACGTAAGCCAGTCCCTGAGCCTGATTCTAAACTTATTCGTTACAGCAGTGAACTTAAGCTGTTTGTTGCTGGGCTCCCTGCGGCACTGGTTTGTCTTGGAAGCTTATGGCTACGTTAGGTCGTTCAACGTCATCTGATTATCTGAGTACAGCGACAGCTGAATTAATCATGTGTGACCCGTTGCGCATGGCTGCACTTGAAGCGGCTGCCCAATTAAATCTGAATGACTGGCTGATTGGCGCTGGTTTTGTGCGTAATCTGATTTGGGATCATCGACATCATTTTGTTCATAATACGCCTTTAAATGATGTTGATTTATTGTATTTTGATGCAACTGACCCCACGCCTAAACAGACGGAAATAAAAATTACGAGGCATCTGAGCTATATTTGTCCTCAGCTCAAATGGGAAGTTCGCAATCAGGCCCGAATGCATCTTAAACATGGGGTTATGCCTTATCAGACAACACGAGATGCCGTGGCAGACTGGATCGAATTACCGACTTGTGTTGGGGTAAAATACTCAAGGAGTCGTCAGATTTCTATTTTTTCCCCCTACGGTTTGGATAATAACTGGTCATTGGAGGTAAAAATGAACCCACAGACGCCTACATCGCCATCATTATTTCATCAGCGTGTCACGGACAAGCATTGGCAGACTATTTGGCCTCAACTAAGGGTTATCTGGCCTGTGGAGCGTTGAATTGAAAAATTCTGTTTGCGTTGTGGTTAAGCCTTTTCTGATTATTGCACTGTTATTTGCTATGTTAACGGTAAGCGGTTGTGCGTCGTTTAATCCATTTAGAAGTCGTGGAATCAGTGATGCTGAGGTTGCAAGAATCCATCGACAATATACAACTGAAAACGACATTCTTAATATGTTTGGTCAGCCTTATATTAAAACGACACAGGGGGCTAATTGGCAGCGATGGACTTATCATACCCGAGTATCTTATGAAGACTCACAAAAAGCCTGGTACCACAAGCTATTTAAAGAAAAAGCGCGGGATAAAACTCTGATTATTCTCTTTAATAACGGCATTGTTCGCGATTACAGATATATTGAACGATAAGACATCAGGTCTCTTATCTGATTTTGTGATTCATTTAGTGGGTTCATCCTGATTTACATCGATATCCTCTAAAAAGGAATATGAGCGCTCACGACAATAGCCACTAATAACATCCCTCCGATAATGCTGATGAAACGACGAAGTAAATCAGGGTTAAAATGCCGGGTGGAATGTTCGATGACCGTTCCCATAAAGATGAGCCATCCTCCCATCACTAAAATATGAATTCTCCCTAATATTAAAAAATGACTTAATGTGAGATGAGTACCAATAAATTGCGACACAATAACCAGATAGACGAGCAATGCTTTAATGTTGAGCACATTTAGGCGGTAAGCCTGATGAGTCTGAGTGATCGTTGGTGGTAAATTGATCTTGTGCGCGGGTTTTCGAATACCCGTAATAAGCAAACGAGTTGCCAGATAAAGTAGATATGCTTGCCCCATTAGCGTAAATATTTTAAGTAACTGGGGATGATGGGTGATTATTTGAGTGATGCCAATCCCTGCGGCCAGAGCGTGCGATAAGATGCCGAATCCGGTTCCTGTAATAATGGGCCAGACACCTCTTCTCCAGGTGTAAAGCATTATTGAGTGCTAATGTAAAGCTTGCGCCAGGAGAGATGGCAATGGGAGTAATCGCAAGGAAAAAGCCTATCAAATTCATTCAATACAACCTTGTTCAGGCTGTTGAACTTTTATGGGGTATCACATCAGCGGACAACGATGTTGCCCGTATGTTTTATCTTTGAAGATATTGAGGACAGTCCGTTTCTGTCAAGACATCACTTAAGTTCAACATAATCTAATGTTTTTTACTCTGGTAAAGAGGGATGTCTTCACCAATGATGTATTTCTTACGCAATATTTCAGAAATTTTATCAAGAATGAGAACTAATACAACAAGTACTAGTGTAATAAACATGACCACATCCCAGTTCCAAAGACGCATATTTTCAGCATATACTAACCCAATGCCTCCTGCACCAACGAACCCTAGTACCGCCGCAGAGCGCGTGTTTGATTCAATTTGATACAGTGTTAGAGCAAGAAACTGTGGGAATGATTGTGTAAAAATACCAAAACGATGTTTTTGGAGACTATTGGCACCCAGTGCACTGAGTCCCCGGCTGGGTTTTTTTTCAACGGCATCATGACTTTCAGCATAGAGCTTCCCTAATAGTCCTGTGTCCTGAATGAAGATCGCTAGTACACCGGCAAGCGGCCCCATACCGACTGCGCGAATAAAAATAAGTCCCCAAATGGCCATATCAATCCCGCGCATCACATCGAATGAGCGACGAACGATGACGGCTAATGGCTTTAAATAAACCGTTGACATGACCCGTCTTGATGCCAGAAAAGAGAGGGGCAGCGCTAATAGGGTGGCTGTGAAGGTTCCCGCAAATACAATTCCCAATGTGATTGCAATCTGTTTAAAGTAATAGCTAAAAGGCCATTGACTGACATTTTTCCAGACAAACATTCGTAAAAAATATTCGCCGAGTTTGTCAAAGCCTTCAACCATTCGGGCAGGTGTCAGACCGTTATACTCAAAGAATAGAGCATAATAAAGTAAGACAGCACAGGTGATAACAATGAGTGTTATAATATGATTTCTTCTCTTAACATAAATTGCTGCATATTGAGATTCATGAGATGTCTGTTTTTTCAGTGTTAGCGGTTCTATATGTATTTTGGTATTGATTTGACTAACCATGGTTGGCCCCTTCGAGTATGTAGTGGCGCAGTTTCCCTGATAAATAGTCCAAAACAGAAACAACAATAATTATTTGTAATAAAACGATACTGACCTGATCAAAGTGATCTAATTTGATGGACGTCATTAGTTCTTGTCCAATACCACCGGCACCCACTAATCCGAGGATGGTTGACTGGCGAAAGTTAATTTCCAGACGCATGAAGGTATATGACAGAAATGTCGGAGAGACCTGAGGCCATAATCCATAACGCATTCTTTCAATTCGTGATGCACCAATGGCTCTTAATCCTCTGACTGGTTTATCGGATGCAACTTCGACACTTTCATAAAATAACTTTGTTTGGGTCCCAATACTGTGTAGAAAAAGTGCAAAAAATCCCGGTATAGGGCCGATTCCAAACGCCATCACAAACATCACAGCCCAAGCCAGTTCAGGCATCGTACGACAAAATGCGGCAACACCGCGTATACAATATCGAACGAGGCGGTGCGTTTGAGTGTTGGTTGCTGCGGGAAAAGCAGCAACCGCAGCAATAAAACTGGAGAAAACGGTCGCTGCAATAGCCACGGCGATCGTTTGCCCTAACAGAGGAAGCTGAATGTGTAGTCTATATCCCCAGTAAGCGAGTGAGCCTTTTGTATGACCGTTGGCAAAAAGATCAGACCAGTGCAAAACTGGCATGATTTCATCAACATAATCGAATAGATGGGGAATACCATGCCATATGACGGACCAACTAAACTCAGAAATATAGCCGGAATAAAAATAGATAATTAAGATCCCGGCAGACCAGAGAAGCCCATCACGTTGCTGGCGCTGGCGAACATTCTGATAATAATCGGCAAATGATTGTGACATAGTAACCCCTTAGAGCTTAACGGTCGCCGTTCATCAGTTCGCGTTTTAATTCAATAATGTTGGCGTAATCTTTTACGCTGGCCGGTGTGATATGTTGTTCCCCTCCAATGGCTTTAATCCAGCAGGCATGATGATTTTTATCCAGATTATTGATTGCTTTAATTAGCTTCGCTTTAAATGGTTCGAGCAAGTTATGGCGGATTAAAATGGGTCCGTTTGGAATTAAAGGTGAGTGCCAGATGATGCGGATTTGTTTCATTAGGTTAGGGTGATCCATTCGCATTAACCGACCAAACGATCCTGAGGTATAACCTTCGTTGTAATTACCGACCATTGATGTCCAGGTGACAGCTCCGGCAAATTGGCCATTTAATACGCCTAAGATATCCTGTTCATGGCCACCAGAGAATGTTGTTGAGCTAAAGAAGCCGTTATAGTTGTTGTCTTTATTCCCCCCGAATTTTTTCCGAAATTCATGGTTAGGAATTAAGAAACCGGATGTTGAATCAGGATCTGCGAATCCGAATGAGTGACCTTTTAAATCGCTTAATTTATGATATGGGCTATTGGCACGCACAATCGCAACTGAATGATAGCCTTTTGACTGGTCTTTATCGTCTGTTAAAATCCCAATGATATCTACAGCTCTGGGATTACGGATATAAACTGATGCAAACGCAGAGGGTGACATACTTAAAACCATATCGATTTTGCCACCGACTAATCCTTGAATAACCCCTGAATAGTCTGAAGAGTTACGGAGTTTGGTATCGACATGCAGGGTTTTGTCGAAATAAGATTTGACGCACATGTTGTCGCCAATCTGCTGAGTTGCGTTTTGTCCGCCTAAAATGCCTAAATTCAATTCGCGAACTGATGCGGAACTTAATGCACTATGAGCCATGATTAAAGTTCCAAGCAACAGTGAAGCAAAAGAACGTTTCATAAAACTATTTCCTTGTTTGTTTGATAGCTTAAGCAGCTGCAGGTTGTGTGTAGATTTTTTGTTGGATGATGTCATCTAATCCTTCAGGTGAGCCGTCATAGATAATTTGTCCCTCGGCAATTCCGATAACTCGGGAACAATATTGTTTGACGAGTTCAACCGAATGTAGGTTGACCATGACACCAATGTTTTGTTGGCTGATTTCTTGAAGGGCCGACATAACACGATGTGTATTTTTAGGATCAAGGGAGGCGACAGGTTCGTCAGCAAGTAAAAGCCGTGGTCTTTGCATCAGGGCGCGGGCTATAGCTACTCGCTGGCATTGTCCACCAGAAAGGTTTTCGGCACGTTGTAGTGCATGTTTAATCAGGCCTGTCCATTCCAGTAATTCGATAGCGCGGGAAATATCAGCTTTCGGAAATAACTTGAGCATCGAGCGAACAGTACTTGTTTCGCTCAGACGGCCTAGCAGAACGTTGGTTATTACATCTAATCGGGGGACTAAACAAAAGTCTTGAAAAATCATGCCACATGTGGCCCGCCATTGTCTTAATGCTTTACCTGTGAGTCGTTGAACAGGTTGTGGATGACTGGTTTGGGGAAAGCCAATGATTTGTCCAGAGGTTGTTTCTATTGTGCCATTAAGCATATGTAGCAGAGTTGATTTTCCAGCTCCAGAGCGACCGATAACGGCGACCAATTCACCAGCAAACAGATCAAAATTGACGCCTTTGATCACTGTCTGGTGATGTCCATAAGCTTTTTTCAGATCAATGACCGAAAGGACTTTCTCAGTCTTTGAAATATGATGAGCATTCACGAACAAAAGTTCCGTCTTATATAGTAAGTGATGATGAGATATCTCAACAGATGTCCTTGACATTTTTATGACTAAATTGTGACGATATGAACATATTCAAAAAATCTGCTTTTTGAATATATGACAAGGTATGGATGCTATATGAGCAGAAATGCTCTAAAAGATGATGCTGGGTTTAGATTGAAGTTAAAAGAAGTCAGTGGATGGATACAGCTGCATTTATTTTGCGGATTGACTGTGATGTCATTATTTAAAGTTTGTCACCCTGTAGTTCTATACCGCATTCACTAACACAAAGAATACTACGTTGTTCATACCAATCGCCAAGAACAATCCGTTGTTGTGTCGAATGAGGAAATGAGTGAATAGCCGGGCGGTGAGTATGACCGTGGATCATCCAATCAAGTTGATATTGCTGAAATTTTTTAACCACTTCATCGGGTGTCACATCCATAATTGAGTCAGCTTTTTGGCTGTTATCAGCCTGGCTTTTGGTTCGCATTTTAGCGGCAATATGAAAGCGAATTGATTTTGGTAGATGGAGAAAGAGCCATTGAAGCCATTTTTTATGAACAGTTTTACGAAATTTTTGGTAGTTTTCATCCAGAGTACAAAGAATATCACCATGCAACAACATGGTTTTCCGGCCATAAAGATTGATGATCGTTTGGTCCTGAATTCGTTGCATACCGCAGCGTTTTAAAAATGATGACCCGAGTAAAAAATCGCGGTTGCCATAAATGAAATAACAGCAAACCCCTGAGTCAGTTAACTGTTTAAGTTCGGTGGCAACAATATTACTGGTTTGGTTTTTAATATCATCACCAACCCATACATCAAATAAATCCCCCAGAATATAGAGCGCATCAGCATGTATGGCTTGTTCTTGTAAAAAACGAACAAACGCCTTGACTATATCAAGGCGTTTATCGCTTAAATGTAAATCGGCAATAAAGTAGCTAACCATTGAGCTGAATTATTCGCTCACGCTAACAGAATTAATCAGAACTTCATCTAATGGAACATCCTGATGAACAAATCCGAAATTACCGGTAGGAACTGCTTTGATTTTATTAACAATATCCATACCTTCAGTCACTTTGCCGAATACACAGTATCCCCAGCCTTGCGGTGTTTCTGATTTAAAGTTCAAGAAATCATTATCATTAACGTTGATGAAAAATTGTGATGAAGCCGAATGTGGTTCCATTGTACGGGCCATGGCAATGGTACCGATTTCATTTGCAAGGCCATTATTTGCTTCGTTTTCAATGGTCGCATTGGTTGGCTTTTCTTTCATGCCACTGGCAAAACCACCACCCTGGATCATGAACCCGTCAATCACGCGGTGAAAGAGAGTTCCGTCGTAGTGGCCGGCTTTGGCATAAGTGATAAAATTTTCCACTGTTTTTGGTGCCTTATCGGCATATAGTTCTAAAGTGATATCACCAAAATTGGTATGCAACGTAACCATCAGGATTCGTCCTTTATATGAAAGTTGTTAAATTCTAGCGATTTGTCGAATAGGATGCCAGTATCAACGTTCATTTCATGGTAGATTTTGCGCTAAACGTGGATGAAAATGTATTTAGCACTCAAAATGGTTTGATTTTTTGATGGTTTTTGCATCAAGTGAGGACTGCGATTAAATAAACAACAAACAGTTGTTAAAAACATGTTTAAAGAACAATAGAGGTCTGCTTTGCTACTGTTTTTGATGGTTTGCAGTGGTAAGATCTCTTTTAGATTAACTAAAGGACAGGAAGATTTGGCCGAATGCTGAAAATATACAATACGCTGACACGACAAAAAGAAGAGTTTAAGCCAATTACGCCAGGTAAAGTTGGTATGTATGTCTGTGGAGTGACAATGTATGATTACTGTCATATTGGTCATGGTCGTACTTTCGTTGCATTCGATACGATAGCTCGTTACTTGCGTTGGCGGGGTTTCGATTTAACTTTTGTTCGAAATATTACCGATATCGATGACAAAATCATTAAGCGTGCCGCTGAAAATGGCGAAAGCTGCGAAGCATTGGTTAAGCGATTTACTAAAGCAATGCATGAGGATTTTTCTGCGTTAAGCATTCAGGCTCCAGATATTGAGCCAACAGTGACAACACACATGCCTGAAGTGATTGCTGTGATTGAAAAATTGATTGCCAACGGTAATGCTTATCAGGGTGAAAATGGTGATGTAATGTTTGCTGTAGATAGCTTTGCAGATTATGGCAAACTGAGCCAACAAAATCTGGAGATGCTACAAGCCGGGGCCCGTGTTGATGTGAATGAAAATAAGCGTAACCCGCTTGATTTCGTTTTGTGGAAAAAGGCTAAACCTGGTGAGCCTCATTGGCATTCTCCCTGGGGAGATGGTCGTCCCGGATGGCATATTGAGTGTTCAGCAATGAATATGAAGCATCTGGGAGATGTTTTTGATATTCATGGGGGCGGCTCTGATTTGACATTTCCGCATCATGAAAATGAAATTGCACAGAGTTGCTGTGCGCATCATACGCCTTATGTTAATTACTGGTTGCACAGTGGTATGGTGCAGGTCGATAAGGTTAAGATGTCCAAATCTTTAGGCAATTTTTTTACCATTCGTGATGTTCTTAAAGAGTATGATGGCCAGTCGATTCGTTATTTCTTGGTATCAGGGCATTACCGGAGCCAATTGAATTATTCTGAAGAAAATCTCAAACAAGCCCGTGCTTCGATGGAACGGTTATATACCGCTCTACGTGGTGTTGAATTAGCAAAGGCCAAGGATAGCTTAGCTAAAAAATACCGGAATGAATTCATGGCTGCAATGGATGATGATTTTAATACGCCTGAAGCATTGCCGGTTTTATTTGATCTGGCTAAAAATCTTAATCGCCTTAAAGATAGTGATCCTCATGAGGCTGGCCAATATGCAAGTTTGCTGGTGGAACTCGGCGGGGTTTTAGGGTTATGTCAGCTAGATCCCGAAGAGTTTTTGCGTGGTCATGGTGATAGCGATGAAACGGCTCGGATTGAAGCATTCATTAGTCAACGTAATGAGGCTCGTGCTGCAAAAGATTGGGCTAAAGCGGATGAAGCTCGTGATGCATTAGCAGCGATGGGGGTCGTTTTAGAAGATGGTCCAAATGGAACAACCTGGCGTAAAGGCTGAGTTTTCGGTTAACTGGCAATAAACTGGCAATAAATAGTTTAAAAAAAGCCATTCGTTATGAATGGCTTTTTTATATCAAAACCACCCGGTTTAAGAGTGGTTTGTTGCAAGATGTTAAGGCATTACTTTGTGTGGGCCAGTGACATCGCCGGCGGTTTTCTGCTGGCTAATGGGTTCACTGGGTTTAAGTGGCCTTAGCGGTTTGTGCTTAATTTCTTGTTTCAGGTAATTGATGGCCTTGAGCAGCTGGGCATCTTTGCCTTCGTAACTGGCATAAGGCAGGTTTTCAACCTTAATGGTTGGGTTAACCCCATGTTCTTCCACAATCCAATGACCGTTGCTGAGCTGGAATTGCGGATACTGCGCAACACGGGCGATACCGCCATCACTGAGCGTGTTTTCATCGGATAACCAGACCCCGGCGCCCGCAGTGCGCATCCCAATGAGCGGGGCCAGTCCTAATGCTTTGATCCCGGCACTGAACGTTTCACCGTCTGAATAGGTTAACTGATTGACTAAGACGGCCAGATGGCCTCTAAATGCCTGTTGCATATTGACTGAAGGGATGCCATGTCGGGGTTGCCAGAACATCCAGGCCCGACGTAATAACTTATCAATCACCCAGGAGTCAATATCACCCCCTTCATTATTACGGACATCAATGATCAGGCCATCTTTAAGGTAGTTGGCGTAAAATTCGCGAACAAAGTTATCGAAATCACCTGCTTCCATTGCTTGAAGATAGATATAGCCAATTTTCCCGTGGCTGAGTTTAGCCACTTTTTCCCGATTTATTTCGGCCCAGTCCTGCGTTCTTAGCGTGCCATTTCGACGACGGGATACCGGGTAGACAATCGTTTTATGGACTTTTTTATGGCGCTCTAATGTTAACAGTACCTGCTGGCCAGCCTGATTGCGTAGCAATCGAACGATATCCGCCAGGGTCGTGACCTTCGTGCCATTGATGGCCTGAATGATATCGCCGTTTTGTGCATCGACTCCAGGTTTATTCAGAGGGGAGGCCATGGCAGGGACTTCCGGATCAGACAGATAAATGTGGGTAATTTCGACCCCCTGATCCGTTTGTTTGAGCCGGGCCCCTAAATCAGCGGCTTTGGCTGAATCAACATTCTTCGCGTAATTTCCACCATAGACCTGCGAGTGCATGGCATTTAGGGGGCTTATCATCTGACTTAAAAGATTGTTTAATTCATACCGACCTGAAACGCGTGAGACTAAGGGTTGGAATTTTTTCTTCACGGCCAGCCAGTTGACGCCGCGCATCGTCGGGTCATAGAAATTGTCCCGGTGCATCAGCCAGGCATCACGGAACATCTGCATCCATTCTTCTTTAGGATTGATAGCCATGCGCCATGATGAGGTATCGACATCATATTTGTCCAAGTCATCCGGTGCTTCGCTATCCACCGGGACAATATATAAATCATCCCAACGGCCCATCAGGATTTGTTCACCGTTCTCGGAAATTGAATAGCCATTGACATTGCGCTCAAACACCGAGCGTTTGACAAACTGATGGGCCATTTTTACCGTGTATAGTGTTTGATGATCCCCATTTTCGCCTAATGGTCTATTTAAGAAATAGAGCCGGTTATGGCTCACACGTAAATCTGAATAGTTGCCAGATTTGACCGGAACCTGCCAGAGGCGCTTGGCAATGCCATCCCATTGGATTTTACCGGTATCTTTGGGATGATCGTTCATCAACTCATTCGGTTTTTGGAATGGGAAACGGGCATTGGGGTCGAGCGCGACCGCAAATATATCGGTTTGTTTATTGAAGACCGGATCCAGATTGCGATCGCCCCATGGGTTGGATGGGGTTGCATTAAATGACCGATCTGAGAGGAAGTAGAGCCATTTGCCATCTGGGCTAAAAGCGGGGGAGTATGAATTGTATTTATCACTGGTAATGATTTGATGACGGCCGGTTTTAAGATCAAAGAGAATAACCTGAGGGCGGATTTGATCATTAATCGGGACATCCACAGCCAGGTAGCGGCTGTCCGAAGACCAGGCATAGCGGTCTGCGTAAGCCTGAATGCCCGGGCCATTATTGGCCAGTTTTTTCATTAAGCCGGTTTTGGCATCAACCAGCCAGAGGTTGCCATGAATATCATCGGTCAGCAGATGCTTGCCATCCGGGGATTCGGAGAGGCTCCAGCGAATGGAGTGTCCACCATGGGTTAGTTGTTTGGCCTGATGGCTGCCATCGGCTGCAAAACGCCATATTTCCTGTTCCCCAGAGGCATCACAGATGGCATAAACCCATTGGCCATTTTTGCTGAGCATGGCATAGCGGGCCCGGCTGTCTTTGGGAATAGGGATTTGGATCAACCGTTCCCCCCGGGTATTGGCAATGGCAATTTTGCCCCGTGCGGTAAGAACGACCCGTTTACCATTCGCAGATATCCGGGATGAGGTAAGATAATTCATTGGATCTTTGATCCACCGTTCCTGACGGTAGGGCTCATCGGTAGCAAGCCGGATATTGAGCTTTTTCGCGCTATTTTTTGCAATATTATACAAAACCAGATCAGCCCCTTGTTGGAAAATGATCCGTCCGTTGTTTAAGCGGGGGCTCAAGACAGGCCATTCTTTATAGTGGGTGAGCTGTTTAACATCAGAGCCATCGGTTGCCATAGACCATAAGTTTCGCAAGCCACTCTTATCAGAGACAAAATAGACGCGGTGATGGTAATACATCGGGTGGCTATTTGAACCGGTGTGGGGTTTGGTCAGCCTCTGGGCTTCCTGATGGCTTTCGAGTTTGTAACGCCAGATAACCCCTTCAGCACCGCCGCGGTAGGCCGCATTATTATCATCTGTGGTGAGTCGGCCAAAACGTGTGAAATAGATATAGTGCCCCTGATTGTCAATGCTCCCCTGGTCAGCATTCAGCAACGGAATATCAGTTGTTTTCAGAGTACCAGGATTGACCTCTTTGAGAACCCATGTATCGGCAGGTCCGTGGCCATCATAAGCGGAATAGAGTAGTTTCCCGCTTTGAGTCCACCCTTGCAGGCGGATATAACTTTGCTCGAAGGTGACGCGTTTGGGTTGTCCGCCGGTAATGGGCATGACATAGGCTTCATAAGCGCCTTCGTATTTTGCAACGAAGGCCACCCGGTGACCATGAGGGGATATGACTGCATCAAATTCGCTGGAAGGCCTGGAGGTGAGCCGGTGGGCTTCTTTTTGACCCAGTTTCATGCTCCAGATATCACCTTCGGATGTGAAGATGATCTCATTTTTATGGATATCAGCATATCGGTAATAGCCAAGGTGCCCGGGGGCGGCCAGTGCTGATGTATTGAGGCCACATGCAACAACTGTGGCTAACAGGGGATAACGATATTTCATATGGTCGCGCTTCTCCTTGAAACTGGTGAAAGACTGGGGAGCTGATCGTGATGATGAAATTTGCTCAAATTGAACACGTATAGGCAAGATGCGAACGATGGCGCTTAATGATTCTTAAGTCAACCGGCTGCAACAGAGCACAGGATGCATTTAATTAAACAGCAAATTACTGCAAAACGACCCTCAAAGACAGTTCCCAGAATGCAAATAAGTTACTAATGTTAACGTCACAAGAATGCTCTTGAATATGATTCATTCTTTGTGTGATCGAATATAGGGCGAACGAAAGTAAAGTCGAATGCAAAGAATGATCCTGTCGTTGAGCGGTTAGTTGATGATGAAACGTATTAGGTTAATTCATGTATCATAATCAGATAGATGAATTAGACAATAGCTATTTTTGTAATTCATGGCATAACGTTAGCGAAGCCTTAGAAAAATTATCAGACTGTGAAACGGGGTGAACGGGGATTTTTGTTTAATGACACAGGTTAAAGTAGCCTAATGTTCGAAATGGAGCACCAATTAAAGTCAGATGACTATTGTTGGTGCAATACATTTTCTAATCATTTCTGTTTGTCTTGACCTTAAGATTGAGTGTGTGTGGCTAATCGCTCCTGAATAAATAGTTGTGATCATCGAAACAGGTTGAAGTGTCAGCGCCTCAAATATCTTTTTTTTGAATGCTTATTTTTCTGCAAGGCCTGCTATTATTGGGTTTATTGAGTGGATAGTTTAAGTTTGAAAAAGTTGGTTGTTACTAGATCTATAGGGTGGATATCTTAGAATAAGGGCGTATCGAGTGGGTGGCCTGATTTGATTCCTTACAAATGGGCTTTCAGCCGGTGACCAGTCACAGAGAGCTATTGAACGCCCTGAAAAATGCCCCGGACCGGGCCAAAATCAGCTTTCCCGGGGTGACAGTGAAAGACTTTCAGTTCTTTTGTGATTGAGCCTTTAACTGGAACCGCCAAAAAGAAGCGATGATTATCTGTGAAGAACTCGCCTGCGTGAGAAGTCCCGGCAAAGCGGCGGAATACTTGAACCGGTTAATCAATCAAAGCTTGGCCTTTGGGCTGTTAATTGTCGGCACCGTGCAGCGGGGGCAGGAGGTGGATAAATCCATGCTCAACAGCGCAAGCTACGTGCATGTTGCCAAACACAGCACCGAAGATGACGCGATTTATCTAGCGAAGAAATTAGGTATCCCGGACAGCGAAGTGCCACGAACCAAACTAAAATTTATTCAGTGGACCAGTGACCGGGGGATTGTCTGCTGGGGCAATATTGATTTTAAAGGAGCGAAATCAAAGAGCTGGACACGGGGCGGTCCCCGGTTTATCAATGCCCACATCGGTAAAATCATGGGCTTTGAGCGGGATGGGCGGTTGAAAGGGGTGGTGTATCGATAGCTCGTGCGGAAGTTTTAAAGTGCCCATACTTATAGAGTACTTTTTGTCTCTAAATAGCTGATCCTAATTATGCTTCACTTTTTGTGTTCCGTGACTACCGCCAGGAAATGGCGAAACATTATCCATAAAATTGCGTACCTGTTTTAATAGCTGCCACATTGCTTTGCATTGATGATTCCGTGTAATCGTTTCATGCAAGGCATGCCAAAGCTTCTCTATCTTATTTACCCATGGAGAGTACACGGGTTGAAAAAGCAGAATAAACTTCGGATTTTTCTTTAACCAGTTCTCGGTTTTTTTGCTCTTGTGAATAATGTAGTTATCCACGATGAGCGTAATGGTTTTTGCTCGGCGATACTGACGCTTCAACTGTTCAAGCATCTTGATAAAAAGCTCTGAGTTTTTGCTGAAACTGCCAACATATGAGACTTTTCCTGTCTTGGCGTGCAGAGCTCCAGCTAGGTAGTGTTTGGTGTTTTGCCCTGGTGTGGCGACTTTCTTTTGCTGACCTTTGTGTATCCAATCCGCTCCAATCTTCGGATTCAGATGAATATCAACTTCATCTTCATAAAACACCGGATTGTCAGCATCACACTGCTCTAAAGCTTGTTTAATACGGGCGAGTTTTGCTTCTTTGTCCGGATCTTTGATATGCAGTGTTGGAGCCGCTCTGCGCCAGACAATCCCAAGTTTAGGCAGCCATCGACGGATGGTGGATGAGTGAACGTTAAGTTCAAATATCCGGTTAATTTCAATAGCCATTAATTCAGTGCTCCAACGTGAACGTTGGTAACCTAAGCTCTGGGGATCCAGCGTTAATAACGTCGTCAATACGGCGGCAATTTGAAGAAAAGGAAGTGTTGCAGCTCTGCCCCGAGTTGAGCTTTCTAACCCTTCAATACCACAATCCGTGTACCCATTAATCCAACGTCCAATGGATGAGCGAGCCGCAGCGAGAAGCTTTGACACAGCGGTAACAGAATGGCCTTGAGAAAGGAGCAATATGGCGTTCAAGCGGCGGCAATGGTCTTTATCTCTGGTTTTATGCATTTTTTTAGCAATACGACGTCGCTCTGCTCGGTTAGGTAATGTTAGAATCATAAGGCTCTGTGTTTCTTGTTCGTCTAATAGGTTTGGCGACATATCAGATCACACAATTAGCACAGAGTTCCCACAAATTTATCAGAGCCAGTGATCTACATTTAGGAACAGTTATTTAGAGGCAATGTAATTAAAATAGAAGTAACTTATTTATTAAAAAATCATTTGTATTTTTAGCGCTCATTTTTAAAGTTCACTCAGTTTATTCAATAAGAGAGATGGATAAAATATTATCTGTAATAGATAATGCCATTGGTTATAAATCTACAATTAAAATAATCCCATTGATAATATTGATGTTACTTTCGAAAATTTATCCTAAAAACTATGATGTTTTTTTAAAGCAAAAGCAACGGGGATATCCATATGATACTCTTCTTCTTAGAAGCCGTACAACCAGTGTCAATCTTATTCAAGGGTTAAACTTATTTAATCAGGCCAATTCCTGGTGTGCAATTGACTGTCGAAGGATGTATGCGCTCCATGCTTGAAACAATTTCTAAACATGATAATGAAGATGTTGAAATATATTTTACTCAAAGAAGTGATTTTATTAATTCATCTAATGTTATAGATGAAAGAAAAGTAAATGCATATCTGAACGGATTGTCATGTGGCATGACTGTTAATAGAGATAATGAAAATTATGCAGAACTTCAGGATTATGTAAAAATAATTGAGTATGCAGGATTTAATTAATCCTTGACCGGTTCCAAAAACGCTTTGTTAGGTTAGTGCCCAATACAGCGTTTTTTTATGCACCCAAGGAACCTAAATGGATTACAAATCACTGTTAGTTGTTGCCGGTATCTCGGCCGTCATTGCTCTGGCCGTGGTTTATGCGTGAGCTGAATGAACTGATTGCCCGGTAGGCGAATGTCGAAGGTAACGGCACCGGCCGATTCTGGGAAGGGCGATTTAAATCACATGCTCTATTTGATAAAGCCGCACTGGCCGCATGTATGGCTTATGCTGACTTAAACCCGGGGAGGGCGGCAATAGGCTTGAATAACTTAGGCCACCCACCCAATGAGGCCAGTGATAGCAAGGGTACGTGGTTTTATTTTTTTAAATTCCGAAAGATTAACCGTTCTATTTTTCTATTTGTGTCTGATGTATTTGTTGTTGCCGAGTTCTGGTTTTTGTTGAAATAGACTTTCATCCTGTTAGGTGATTCCGATTAATCTATTGTTATTATTATAGTTATAGGGTGGCTCGGTTTATTTGCGGCTATAATAAACATTAAAAAGACATTGTTCAATAAAGGGATAACGATAATAAAGTTCATTGTCTAGTTATGGGGGTGTTATAGGCAAGGAGGAAAGCCTATAACACCAATAATTAACTAAAGAGGAATATTTTATGGAAGATATCAAAGAAATTACATCAGCATCAGCAGATGTATTTCCAGTAATAACAGACAATCAGCTCCCAATCGGTGCAGTTATTATGTATGCAGGTATGGCAAATGAAGAGGGCATTGAATACCTAGAAAAAAATGGATGGCTCATTTGCAATGGTCAAGCTCTTAAGCAAGATTTATATATAGAATTATTTAAAGTATTGAGGGGAACTTATGGAGTGGCCGGGGATACTTTTTTTATTCCCGATTGTAGAGGGCTATTTGCAAGAGGTGTTGATGAAGATCATGTCAATGATCCTGATGCCGGAGAGAGGACACCACAAAATGACGGAGGAAATAAGGGAGGGAACGTAGGAACACACCAAGAAGATGAGTTTAAATCTCACAATCATCAGTTCTATGTACAACGTAATAATGGAAGTTCCTCTCGTGCGAACCAAAGCAAGAAAAATGATAACTGGAAATATGAAAATACTTTAGACACAGGCGGGAATGAAACGAGACCTAAAAATATAGCATTTTACTACATCATTAAATTTAGAGATGAGAAATAATATTGGATGAGCTCGTAACATATTTGGTGTAACTACCGGTGATTTAAATATAATTAGCTAAGCGATATTGTTCAAGACTCTGTGTCACGCTCATTTTCACAAATCCAGATGCTTATCAAGCCAGGCTGGAAAATGGATGCTCAATTGCGATAGCGTTAAATTCCAGTTTTGCACTGAATGTGTCAAATAATTTAGGCCATATATGGCCTAAATTACTCGTCTTCACCGTATAAAAACGCCCGGCGAACACAACGGGACATATAATGATCATACGGCGTCTTGCTGAGACTATTTGCTGGCGTCTTGGCTTAGACATAAGTAGTTTTATTCTCTGATAAAATAATCTGTATACCTATACGATATTCTGTCAATAATTCAACCTAAATCGCTTATAGCCTGATATTACTGGCTTCAGGAGGTGGGTGACTTTAGTTATTTTCTTTAGTGTCAGAACCAATCATAGCCCCAAATATCCATTTTTCTGAAAGGCCTATTATTCTTGGGCGTATCGAGTAGGAGGCTAGTTTAAGCTCCCTGAAAAACATTTTTTGCTAGATCAATGGCAATGGTATTAAAGTTGTTCATATGAACGTTCCTTTGTAATTGTTTACTGAGACTATTCAGTTTTGCGCATTGACGACGTGTAATGAGGAGCGTTCATTTCATCACCTACCCAATAAACCCTCCGCGTAAAAATATCCGTAAATTCTGAAGTTAGACACATATAGATAGGATTTCGATCTTCATTTTTGAAGACTGTTTTTTTAATTGATTGTTATTAGTAGGTTTATGGGGTGGATGACTTGACGGTGTGACAATGGATTAATGTCTATTGACAAAAATATGATCAGTGACTACTTTTACGAAGTCTGAGTGCATTTTGTTAGATGGTTGCCAGAGCACATCCGTCATTTTCACAACGCATCTCTCTGCTCGTATCTTTATTGGTGTGATTTTAGTTTTATCACACTTATCAGTGACCCAATTACAACGGGATTGGGTGTTATTGGGTCATTGTCTGTTTATTGGGTTGTTATAGACAACTAAAGAAAGCCTCAAATAAAAATACATCTTCATCTTTGGCATTAAAGTGGTTGTTAACAGAATATGGAAAATCAAAGCTTTAAGATAAAGGACTCCAGAGGATTTTGAAAAAGTAATCAAGGTTGTTGCAAGTGAATGGACGACGATCAGATAGAAAGGCTAATGATACGGCAGTATTTATTCATGCTGAATTACCATCAGAGGTGTTTGAAAAGTAGCATTTAATACTGATTTAATACTTGAAATCAAAAATTATCTAGTCGATACATTCTAGATCGCAGCATAAGGATAGCATTGTCACGCAATAAAAACGTCTTTTAGCCCCATTGTTATAGGCAATGAAAAGAAGTCTATAACAATAATTAAATAAAAGAGAAGATCATGAAAAATACTAGCACCTTAGAAAAAATGGTATTGGAACTAATTCTGCTACTTATGCACCTTTAATGGAGGAGATATATATTTCAGCGACCAGAATTTTTACAAAGGTTGAAGATTAAATGAGGTTAAAAGAACCTCTGGGGCATCTGATTACTCATGGCTTGTATTTACAGATGTTATTACTTGGCCAGGTCCAAAATACAGTATTGTTGGTGGCCCTGTTGAAATTCCAGCTAGACGCGGAATTAGAGGCATACCATTAGATAAAATCCAAGTAGATATTGTTGAAGCATTTGAATTAGCTTCAAATTTACTTCATAGAACAAATTGTGGTGATAAATTTGTTGGTTCTATTGATATGTATTGGCCTCTAACCGGTCCTGGAATATGTCCTGAACCACACTATATCTTTACTACAAATTGTGACGGTATAATATCGGTTGGTGTCTTTACAGGAAGCGTTCATTTCAATTAGATTACCAAAAGTCCTTGTTAATAGATAATAGAAGGGTAATAGTTTTTTGAAATTATTAATCCTATAACAAAACCTAAAGCCCGTTAAAACGGGCTTTAGGTCAATAAAGAACAATTTAGTCTAAAGAACATTTAATCTGAATTCTGGATAAGAAATTAGCGCAGGGAAGGAACTAAATGCTCGTCCCACGGTCAGATCATTCGACTAAGACTAATAAGGAATGAGCATGGACAAGTTAATTATTTTCAATCTAAGCTACCCATCCCATAAAATCAGTCATAGCAAGGATTCAAGTTTTTTTAAATGGATGGGCACATATCCCCACTTGAGCGCGCGTTATAGGGTGGATGTATTGGTTTGTTCTCGTGATTTGTTCTTCTGATGTTCGAATAGAGCACCAATCAAGGTCGGGCGGCGATTATTGGTGCAATATCTTTTCTAATCATTTCTGTCAATATCGCTGATATTCATACAGAAGGTGTTTTGTGTTGTCTTGACCGAGGTCGACCAACATTAAGATTTGGCATGTGCGGCTAATAGCTCCTGAATGATGGTACCCGATTGGGTAAGCTCGCTGTTATCCCACGGGCCTGTTATATCGGTTACCGTTGATACGAGTATTGATGAAGTTTCATCTTTGTTAGAAAAATTCCAATAGCAGGTGCTTAATTGCTCTCTTGTGAAAAAGTCATCCCATTGATGTGCCTGAACTTCATCGGGATCTCCATCACCATTATCCGGTGTCGCTCCCCATTCTGAAATAAAGACTGCTTTTCCGGCCTCTCTGGCTTCTATAATTTCATTATAGATCAAGGTTCCAGCTTCTTCGTCTTTAGATGTTGTTCCAGGATATAGGTGGCTTGCTGCATAAATGTGAGCGTTGTACATGATATTGGGCTCATTGATGGTGCTTGATGTAGCAACACCAACGAGTTGGGACCATTGTGGCGTACCAATACTGATTAAATTAGGGTGATCCGGGTCAGGGTCATTTTCTCTTATTACATCAATCATTTCTTTTGCCCATGGTTCGACATACATATGCCAGTCATCGTCGTTTGTGACTAATGTTGCTTTGGACGGTTCGTTAGCCAGCTCAAAAATAACATTGGGCAAGTCGCCATACATTTTGCTCATATTTTTAAAAAATTCGATAGTTCCTGAGTAGATCACATCATCATGGTTGGCGGGTACGGATGAATCAGGATGATCACTTTGCCAGAATTTGGTTTGATGGTATTCGGGGTCTTTTTCCTCTTCTTCGCTCATACTTGGTCGTAATAGGTGCCAGTCGATCACAACATAAACGCCAGCTTCAACAGCACCACTAATAATGCCTGCCACTCTCCCATACAGATTGTCCTGATTAACCGATGGGTTCGTATACATTTCATTTTCGCCTTTGGCATTTCCGCGATTGAAAAATCCGCCCCATTCATCAAGATAAACAGGCGCACGTATAATATCGGGCTTGAATTTTTCGACGAGGTTAAGTACAGCTTTACGATTGGCAAAATCCATTGGGCCGACGGGGTTAACCTCTGGGTTTAAAGGGCCGAAATTCAGGCCGTGGAAACTGATCCCTTTCAGAGTTAGAGGGGACGTTGTGCCTTCTCCAATGATTTGTCCATTGCTATTAATCGATAAGTGTCCATTGCGACCTACGGGGGTATCGGTTGATATTTTAATCTGTGATAAAATCTGCTGAGCCATTATTCTCTCCTAATGTTTTTCCCATCAATAGGTATAGTAGACAAGCGCTAAGAGCTCAGAATTTTTATTATTCATGCGGCGTTATAGAGGAAGTTATTTTGAATTCAAACTATAAAGTTCAGTTAAGACCTGCGAAATTACAAGAGTTGCATTCGTTATATCATTTGGTGACGTCTGATGAAGAGTGGACAAAATTTAACGGCCCATATTTCACATATCGTACGCCAACTGAAAATGAGTTCAAATCAGGATTACTGGCTCGTTTATGTTCTGGCGCTGATGCTCAGTTGATTACGGTGAATGACAGGCCTGTTGGTTCGGTCAGTTATTATTGGGAATGTGAATCGACTCGATGGCTTGAAGTCGGGGTGATTATTTATGATTCACGCTATTGGTCTCAGGGGATTGGCAGGCATGCATTACGTTTATGGATCAGCCATTTATTTGAAGTTTTAACCATTGCCCGGGTTGGGCTGACGACATGGTCGGGTAATCCAAGAATGATGTCTTGTGCTGAGAAATTAGGGCTCCAGCAGGAAGCTTATTTAAGAAGAGTCCGTTATTATCATGGGCATTACTATGATTCTGTAAAATATGGTGTTTTGAAAGAGGAATGGTTACAGCGTTTTCCTCAGAAACACAAATGATAGCCAGTATAGATTTTTTGATTATTTCCTGTTGGGTTCAATAATCGAAGTGGCAATGGATGACGTAGGGATGGCGTAACTTGATCCCGTGTAATCGATGATCATGGCTACAAATGCGTTACTATAGTTGATATCAAGTAGATAGGGGCGATGGGGTTTTCCTAACCATTCTTGATACGCCTGATGGGTCACTTGATCTGCTTCAAGCGGGCTTATTTGTAATTGATTGCGTAAATGCAGGACTGTACTTTGAAATAATAGTGTTTTTTGATTGTGATACTCATGGTGATGTCGGCAGATGAAGTTAAGAGCAGCAAGCCGGATTTCTGTTTGATAATATTCTTGCATAATCATACCCCTGGTTGATTCTAATGGCTGATGAATAGGAATAGCCAGTTTGCTTGTTACTACTTTTTGCATTAGTTTCGCGAGCGGGAAGACTAATGAACGTTATTATCAGAATATGGATATTGGTCGTGCTGTCATCTAATCAGATATTAATGGGTTATTTCTTAATATCCCCGGGATGATTTCTGCATCGATAGCCAGGGATAGATCTTTTATTATCTGATAGGTGCGACGACCTCTGGGCATTGTCGCCCGGCCAGCCCAGCGGTCGACGGTATGAGTGACTAACCTTGGATCATACCCATGCTGGAGTGAAAATTGTCGAAAATTAGATCCCCGCTCGATTAGGCGGGCATGTATTTGTTGTTTATTCATAGGCGAAGTGACCCTATTGAGGTAAACTGTACTCAATTTGAATATAGATTAAATCCTCATATCGAATATGTCAACTGATAATATTAATTTTGTTTATAATTCAGCAACTGATGTTCTTGCGCGATTGACGATCATCCTCGGAACTAAAACCAGTCATGAGTTAGCTGATGCACTAGGTTGTAGCCCACAGACGGTAAGTGGGTGGCGATCTAGAAATAAAGTTCCCTATTCATATTGCGTAGATGTGGCTGTGCGTACAGGTGTTTCTTTAGATTGGTTGTTAACTGGTTTAGGTCCGGTGAGACGTCTGGCTGAAGTTTCTGCTGAATATATTTCTAATCAGGAATCTGATATACAACAATTGCAAGAAACGCACATTGCTTATCAGAGACCAATGACTGAACTGACAGAGGAAGAAAAATATTTATTGGAAATGTTTCGTGATTTGGACAAGGATGATCGCCGCGATATTCAATATCATCTTGAGCAAAAGAAACGGTTTCAAGAATTAGAATCAAGGGTTGATTCATTGCGTAAGCAAGAACAATCTGATTCGGGTGACTAAAACACGCTTTAAGGTTCATGTATGCTGAACTTTCAACTTCGTAAAGCTTGCAGTCATGATATTCCGTTTCTGTTGGATTTGCGCCAGGTTACGATGGAGCATTATTTGCGGGAAGTAGGGATGCCAACGGATAGGGCGAGTTATTTAGAGCGGATTCGCTATCATTTTGATTGTGCAGAGATAGTCTGGATCGAGGGATGTCCTACAGGTTTGTTCAAAGCTTGCTTTCAGAGCGAATTACAGCGATGGTATGTCGTTCAGCTTCAGATTCATCCTGATTTTCAGAATCAAAAGATTGGTAGCCGTTTACTTGGGCAGTTGATTGGGAAGGCCAGGGGGTATCCGGTTGCTCTGCATGTGGTTAAAACAAATCCGGCTCGTCGGCTTTATCAGCATTTGGGGTTTAATTATATGGGTGAATCTCAGTTTGAGTATGAGATGGAATACCGGGGCTGTTAAACCATACACTGTTCTGACAAAAGCTTACTTAGCTTTGCATTTTTAGATGGAACCTGTTTAGAACGATTGACTCTTATAATTATAATTGCAATGGATAGGGACTTGATTATGTTAAAAAAATGCATGTGGGTTATTTTGGGGCTGACGTCAGCGACAGTCAATATTGCTTTGGCTGATACACAGATGCAACCGCCTTCAGGAATGCCTCAATCAGCTCATCACCTGGATGTCACACAATTATTCGCTCAGCTTGATAAAAACGGGGATGGTGAGATTAGCAAAAGTGAGCTCACCGACGCAGGTGTAAGCCAACACTTGATGATGGCTGATAGTAATCATGATGGAATGATTAGTGAGAAGGAATTGGAAAACATGCCGTTCCCTCCGCCAGCCGATGCAAATCATGATGGCATTTTGACATTAACCGAGTTATTGAATTTTGAAGCTCATATGTCATCCGATCGACCTTCACGACCTGAGATGTCTGGTCATCAACAATCGTCTGATGATTCAAATGATCAACAAGATGATTAATCGCAACATCGTTTTTGATACGATTCGTTTTTAATCGCCATGTTAGCCCGGTTCCGGTTTTAATCCAGAGCACCGTTGAATGATTTTGACTGGGTCAATGACCGGCAATCGGGCGTATATGCCACCATCTTTATAGCTCATTAATTAAGTGGTGACTTTTTAGTTTAGCGTGAGGGATGTTACTCCAGATTTATCTGCTAGTGTTAAACAGGCATTAAATTGTCAGCGGGTTGAATTAAGACTCATTCACCTGATGGTATTTATTCTGTTGTGCAGATAAGGATATAACATGTTGCGCTATGCGATTACACCGATTGCATTTTTTGCATTAGTTGGCTGTGAAGCTCCCCATCATAACGTTTTAAACCAGACACCCGTTCAGACACAGCAATCTTCATGTGTTGGTTCAATACAGCTGTCTGATCTATTGGCTTCAAAACTTGACCCGATTAAAGCCCCCGTTTTGTTATCGGGGGCGTTGGGTCAAACTGGCAAAGGGAAATTATGCCAGGGTCAGGTTTACCAGAGTCATGGCGGTGCAAGAGTGACGCTTTACCGGGCATGGAATAGCACCAATCCAAATAGTCAATTTGGGCAGTGGTGGTCTTTTTCCCGTCCTCGCGGTGAAATTTCTCAATATCGTGCTGATTATGAAATTTGCTATCAGTGGTCTCCTTTGGATCGTATGATGAAATGTCAGTTAAAACCCGGTACAAAAATTGTTGTCGGAACAGGGCAGAGTGCAAAATGTTCTGAGTATCTGACGTATCCGGCTTCTGCTTCTTTACAAGTCTATCTGGCTCATGCGCAGGATGTACTGATGAACTGTCATCAGTTTACTGCCCATTTTAGATGGGATGCTTTAAGACCTTAGAATTCTGAATAAAATTTAATTTCTACGATAAATGGCCTCTGTGTTTTGCGCTTATGGTGTGAGTATGTTTCTTGGTGCAATTAGAGGCTGTTGTTTTTTAATTCAGATTAAAATTCTACAGAAGAGAATGGGAGGTCGATTGAATGTCCATTTTCATTGTCTTGTCACGCTAGTTTCATGATGTGTGGATAAGCTTGTGTGTGTCCACTTGTCGTCGGTAAGGAAATAGTATGCGCTTACAAAGTACTCAAGTGAATTTAAGACCTCTTCAAATTGAAGATGCTCCTTCCTTTTTTCGCTGGGCTGAAGACCCGAAAGTGATTGAATATAGTTCGTCGGGCTTTATCTGGCCGCGTTCCCATCAGGATATCCGTCAGTGGCTTACCGATTTAAATCAACAGCGTCATTCGATTTCTCTGGGAATTTGTTGCAATAATACCGGAAAATTAATCGGATATTCCGGTATTGTGAATATGTCGATGTTGAACCGTTGTGGTGAATTTTTTATTTTGATTGGTGAGCGTAACTATTGGAATAAAGGAATTGCAACAGAGGTTGTTAAACTGGTCACGGCCTATGGTTTTCAAAGCCTTAATTTGCACCGGATTGAGCTGAGCGCATATGTTTTAAATCCTGCTGCAATTCGGACGTATGAGAAAGCAGGTTTTCAACATGAAGGGATCCTTCGTGAAGCGGGGTTTCGTCACGGTAAATATATCGATAAAGTGATCATGTCTGCTATTGAGCATGAGTGGCTATAAGCTTAACCTGTTGATTTATGAGGTTTCTGTTTTTTCAACTTTCTTCTTATTTCATTCGATTTAAGATATATCTGACTTGTCTTTTCTTACCAGCGTGTGATGATGGGAAAGGCATCATCACGTGAATCCGGTTTGATTTTGTGCTCAAAATGTACTCTGTCAGGGTTTGATGAATGGCGAACGAGATTTTATTCGGATTCGTTATGATGTGTATGGCCGTTATTCTAAAAATTTTGAGCGTATGGGATATCATGATTACAGTAAAACAGTTAGGGCCATCAGATTGTCAGTCTTATCGGGCCATTCGTTTAGAAAGCTTGCGTATTCATCCAGATTGGTTTGCCGCAGACTATGAGAAAGAGCGGCTCAAGAGTGTGCTCTTTTTTGAGGAGCAATTAAGGTTTGCCACTGATTCAGGGAAAGCGGTCTTTGGCGCTTTTAACCACGATGCGTTAATTGGGATCTGCGCGGTTGCTTTTATCTTGGAAGGCCAAGCAGAGCTTTTGCAAGTGTATGTTAAGGATGAATTTCGCGGGCATGGGATCTTGAATCGGTTAATTTGTTTAGCAAAGGGATATGTTAAGGCACAGGGGGGCAGGTTGTTGTCACTTGAAGTGCATTCATCGAATCAAATCGCCATTCGGGGATATCGCCGTGCTGGTTTTTCAGTGCGAATAACCGATGATGTTGATCACAATGATTCGCTCTTTATGGATATGCGATTATCGTGTTAAAGGCTTAGGCGATGGTTTGTACAGCCAGTGTAAATCAGGTAAGGAGTCACCATGATTAAGATTTATGGAGATAGTCGTTCAGGGAATTGTTATAAGATAAAGCTGATTTTGTCATTACGCGGTATCGATTGTGACTGGCATGAGATGAATATTCAGGCAGGGGATACCCGCACTGATTCGTTTTTGTCGTTGAATCCCAAAGGAAAAGTTCCAACTGTTATTTTAGATGACGGGCGAGAACTGGATGAATCAAATGCGATTTTAGGCTATTTTGCCGAAGGGACTTCGTTGCTGCCACACGATCCTTATCTGAAGGCCAAAGTTTACCAGTGGCTTTTCTTTGAGCAGTATAGTCATGAACCTTATATTGCGGTTGCCCGTTTTATCCAGGTTTATTTAGATATGCCTGAATCGCGTCGTGATGAATATTTATCCCTTCAAAAAGGTGGAAACGAAGCATTGCAGATCATGGAGCAACAATTGTCAAAGACGCCTTATCTGGTGGGTGATATGCTGACTATCGCAGATTTGTCACTCTATGCTTATACACATGTTGCCGATCAGGGCGGCTTTGATCTGGGTCTATATCCTCATATTTGCCGTTGGTGTGAGAGGGTTAAAACATTACCCTGTTATGTGCCGATGGGATGATTAAAAAAGGTCTTTTATGGACGTTTTTCTTATTCATGATGTTTCTTCATTGGATTTGATTGTACCGATCCTCTTGCAGTTACGGCCAACATTTGAACCTGGTCAGTTAAAAAAACAGATCATTCGCCAGCAGGAGAAAGGTTATCAGTTGGCTTATGTTGAACACGATCACCATGCTGTTGCGGGCTTTGTGATCACAGAGTAGCTAGCGTGGGGGAAAGTAATGTATGTTGATGATTTAATCGTGGATCAAGCGCAACGGTCTTTGGGAGCAGGTTCTCTCTTAATCGACTGGTTGAAAAATTATGCCAGGCAAAATAATTGTCAGCAGTTGCACTTAGATTCTGGCGTGCAGCGTTTTGATGCTCATCGTTTCTATTTGAGAGAGCGCCTTAGAATCAGTTGCCACCATTTTAGTTTGGATTTATAACGGTGACCATGTGAAATTGTCAGGTGGATGTTTTTGTCAAACGATTCGATATCAGGTTGAAGCTGATGATCTGATTGAAGCGGGATTGTGCCATTGCCGGATGTGCCAACAATCGAGCGGGGCACCGGTTATGGCCTGGGTGACATTTCCTTTTTCAAGTTTTCGTTATCTTCAAGGGAGCCCGGTTGTTTATCGTTCCAGCAACGGATTCCAGCGGGAGCATTGTCCGATTTGTGGAACTCAGCTGACATTCAAAGACGTCATCCATCCTGTCAATATTGATGTGACGATTGCGTCGCTTGATGAGCCGGAACATATTGCACCCGATCACCATATTTGGATGCAAAGTAATATACCGTGGTTTCATCTGGCGGATCATTTACCGGTCAGAGTGGATGATGAAGACAATATTTAATCTGAGTTGAGGAGTCATTTTGGAACCGTACGCCATATGTCGCCAGGAATCATTCGTCAATACAGTGCAAAGTGGTGAGCATTTTTACCATAGCGCTTTTTATGATTGTGATTTTAGCGGTGCTGATTTGAGTGAGACTGTATTTGATGATTGTCTCTTTACTGAACGAGGTGCAATTAGTGGATGTTCTTTTGACCGGGCAAATTTAAGAGATGCCCGGTTTATCAATTGTCAAATGGCATTATCTACATTTCATCGTACTGATTGCTTTGGTTGTTGTTTTGAGCAGTGTGATTTGAAAGGTGCGGAGATGAGCCGGGCGCAATGGGTTAATGAGATTAGTCAGAAGAGTTATTTTTGTTCTATTATCTTTCGTCAGTGCAATTTGTCCTATGTTAATTTTGAAAGGCAGATTATGGAAGGTTGTGATCTTTCATCAAATCGGTGGCACGGTGCCAATCTTTTTAGTGCCTCATTGCAAGGTTCTGATTTAAGCAATGGTGAGTTTTCACAAGATTGTTGGGAACAGTTTAACCTGCAGGGGTGCGATTTACGGGGAGTTGATTTAGAAGGATTGAACCCAAGACAGGTTCAGTTGGATGGGGTGTTAATCCGGGACTGGCAGCAACAGCAGCTTCTTGAGACACTGGGTGTCATTGTTTGCCCCTAGATTTTAGTTTCGCAGCAAGAAAAAGCCATCAATGATGAATCAGCAACAAAGCGAAAATACACCGCTGTATATTGGAATGCCTATGTGGTCCCATAACGGATGGGTGGATCAGGTGTATTCGGGGGTCAGCAAACCGGCAGAAAGGCTGGCCCGTTATGCCCAGGTTTTTAATAGCGTTGAAGGGAATACGACTTTCTATGCCATCCCCAATTCTAAAACGGTACTCAATTGGTGTTCGGCTGTACCGGATCATTTTCGCTTTACCTTTAAATTGCCAAAATCGATTACTCATCAAGCTCAGCTTCGGCATTGTCAGGCGCAAACCCGTGCTTTTTTTCAGGTGATGTCACCTTTAATTGACAGAACCAGCCTTTGGGTTATCCAGCTGTCTAAAAAATTTGGTCCATCATCTTTTTCTGCATTAGAGACATTTATTGAACAGTTTCCCCCGATAGAACATATCGGTCTTGAAGTGCGTCATCCTGAGTTTTTTGCTAAAGGTGATGCCGAGAAGCGACTGAATGCTTTTTTGATAGAGCGGGGAATTAATCGGGTGATGATGGATAGTCGACCGGTATTTTCAGCGCCTGCGGTGAGTGACGCGGTGATTGATGCTCATCAAAAGAAACCAAAGCTTCCAGTTCATGCAATTGCAACCGCCACTCAACCGATGATTCGTTTTATTGGCCACCCTGATCTGAGAGATAATGACGAGTTCTTTAAGCCGTGGATTGGTAAAATTTGCCAATGGCTACAAGAGGGGCGACAGCCCCATTTATTCATTCATACACCTGATAATCAACATGCGCCGTTATTAGCTCAGCGGTTATATGCACAAGTCAATCTGCACTGGCAATCGATTTCAGGGCAACTACTTTGGCCATTTAATCTGCCTGATTTATCTAACGATCATCAACTTGGCTTATCATTTTGAGTTATCTCTTTGTATTCTAAGACTATTAGGTCTACGCTTTCTTAAGCTTTATCTGGTCAAAACTTCATTTTTATAGCAGATGAAGTGATTTAAGGATATTCAGTTTTTTGATGGATCATTGGGCTTTTTATGAATACGCGTTTGATTGCACGAAGTGCGATACTTGCTTTAAGCTGTTTAAGTTGTGCAGATTCACTGGCTGCTAAATTACCATCCCCTGTAAGCACAGCAACACCTGTTATTTTGTTAAAATCAGGGATCGATCAAAATCAGTTTGATCGATCCGTGCCTTTTTCTCAAGATTTCTTCCTTGCCGTAAACGGCCATTGGTTGAAAACAACTAAAATACCAGCAGATCGAACAAGTTATGGTTCATTCAGTGTATTATATGACCGCTCACAGGATGCATTACATCAGATCATGAAGCAGGCTGCGGCACATCTTATCCAGGCTGATACTGCGGAAGGTAAAATAGGTCGTTTCTATCGTTCGTATATGAATGTCGATCGTGTCAACCAGTTAGGTATTACCCCGATTCAGAAGGAACTTGGTTTAATTCACCGGATTCAAACACATCAACAGCTCGTTCAAGTGATGGGGATGCTCATTCGTGAAGGGGTTAAACTTCCTTTGGATGTCGTGATTGATAGTGATGCCAAGCAAGCGGATCAATACGCGGTTTATCTTTATCAGAGTGGACTGGGATTACCTGATCGGGGGTACTATCTATCTAAGCATACCCGTTATCAAGCATTACTTCATCACTATCACGTTTATCTAAAAACCATGATGCGTTTATCTGATGCGAAGCACCCTGATCAGATGGCTCGGTCAGTTATTCGCTTAGAACATGATTTAGCTAAATTACAATGGAGCAAGGTTGCTAGCCGGAATGTATTAAAGACGTATAATAAAATGTCGGTCCAGCAATTTCAGCAGTTGGCCGGACCACTGGACTGGCTTCGTTTTGCCAGGGCTTTGGGTCTCGAAGATGTACATCAGCTCATTGTCGCACAGCCTTCGTATATACCCGGATTGGGAAAACTTCTTTATTCCACATCACTGCAAACGTGGAAAGCTTATTTACAAGTTCATGTATTAACACACTACGCTGATTATTTATCGTCCCCATTTAAAAACGCCTATTTTACATTTTATGGGAAAACACTGAGTGGGAAAAAGCAGGCTCCTGCGCGATGGAAAGATGCGGTTGATGATTCAGATACACTATTTGGACAGATGTTAGGTCAGATCTATGTCAGAGATTATTTTGGCCCTCAGGCAAAAGCCTATGCGAAACAGATGGTGAGCCAGTTAATTGCTGCATATCGTCAATCGATTCGTTCTCTTACTTGGATGAGCCTGAAAACTAAAGATAATGCATTGAAAAAACTGAATTTACTTTCCGTTAAAATTGGCTATCCGAATCATTGGCGAAACTATGATAATCTGCATTTTTCAGAAAATGACTTGGTGGGAAATATTCGCAGTGCTTATCGTTTTGAATATCAATATGGAATCAATAAGCTTGGTCATCCAGTAGACCGAAATGAATGGTTCATGAATCCCCAAACGGTCAACGCTTACTATAACCCTGGCATGAACGAAATTGTTTTTCCTGCTGCTATTTTGCAAGCTCCTTTTTTTGATGCCTCCGTAGACCCGGCCGTTAATTATGGTGGTATAGGGGCTGTCATTGGCCATGAGATTGGGCACGGATTTGATGATCAGGGGAGTCAGTATGATGGCTATGGCAATTTACAAAACTGGTGGAGTAACTCAGATCGCAAAGCGTTTAATCAACGCACCGGGAAGCTTGTGAGCCAGTATAATCAGTATTTTCCGTTTGCTGATCAGCATGTCAATGGTAAGCTGACACTCGGTGAGAATATCGGTGATCTTGGTGGTGTGAGTATCGCGTATAAGGCTTATCACATGTCGCTTAAAGGCAAAAAGCCACCGGTCATTGATGGTTTAACCGGTGATCAGCGTTTCTTTTTGGCTTGGGCGCAGATTTGGCGTTATAAATATCGGGATAAAAATCTTCGGGAGCGCTTGTTGTCTGATCCCCATAGCCCAGCTCACTATCGTGTCAATGGGGTTTTGGTGAATGTCCCGGCATTTTATTTAGCTTTTGAGGTTAAACCTGGTGATGGAATGTATGTTGCTCCAGAGAATCGAGTACAGATTTGGTGATGCTTGTCAGATGAGCAAGTGGTCAGGATTAATTAAGGATTGGTAATCATGTCTTCAGATAAATCAATATCAGCCGGTGGTGTAGATGAAAAAGGATATATTATTAATCCATGTTCACTGGCAAATATACAATCGTCATTTAGTTCCCCGGTTGAACAGGCATGTGATGGTTTATTGAAATTATTCAAGGATAAAATCCATAGTATTTATTTATATGGCAGTATCGCCAGGGGTGATGCGATTGAAGGGCGCTCTGATTTAGATATGTCAGTCGTGTTTATTGAAAAGCCAATATTTGATCTTAAACCTCGTTTTAGAATTCTGGAAGGGGAACTGCTTCAACATTTTCCACAGATAGTCAAAGTGGATTTTGATCCAGGAACACTGGCTGAGGTTTTAGCTAAAGACAGTGAGTATACTTGGCAATTTTGGTTGAAGCATTCTTGCTGCTGTGTATGGGGGACTGATTTATCGATGTCTATTCCTGATTATCATCCGTCATCACAGATCGGTTATATGATGAATCGGGAGCTCGCGGATAAGCTCGCGTTTGAACGCCAACAGTTAACTCAGAAGAATGCTGCTGTTATCGGTGTTAAAGTTGCTAAACAACTGCTTCGTACATTTTATTATTTATTATCTGACCATCATAAACATTGGGAGCATGATCCAGAACAATGTGCCAGGGTGGTTGCTAATTTTAGGCCTGAGTGTGCTTCAAATATCCATAAGGTATTACAGATATGGCATGATCCAGCGATGACTGAGCAAGATGTTCATTGGCTGATTGATGTTTTTGGAGAGCAAGTTTGTCGTGAATTAGAAACTGTTGCGCAAAAATATGGATTCTATTCATAATATTGAGCGGTATCCATCTGGTAAGATCAGGGCCTTTATAAAAAGGCCCTGATTATTTTTACTTTATTATTGATGACTATTTTACACCGCAGTTTCCGTCAGAAACTGCATCACTGGTTGATGGACCAACCAATTTAGGCAGTAAGGTTGGCAGGCAACTTGCCTTATCCAATGTGTAGCTATATGGAATAGTGATCGATGTAGTTGATTCAGGGTCTGGTCCTGCTGGATGGTTTGTGCTATTGCTCAGCCAGGTCACATTATCAAATACGTTACCGCTGATGTCCCAGTATCCCATATCGTCGGTATAGAATGTGCCGATTGGGTTTTGTGCATCTTTAAAGTAGTTGTTTTCAGCTTTAATTTTGCCACCAATACGTGGGTTCATGCCTGATTTGGCTATGTTATAGAAGTAGTTATCGTATGAATGGGCTGTTCCAAAACGCAATAACGGCATTCTTGAATCAATGTCTTTGTAGTAGTTGTGGTGGAAGGTAATATAAGTATTAGTACTGTCGCTATCACTGTGTCCAATCAAACCACCACGGCCTGAATCATATAAATAGTTATATGAAACGGTGACATATTTGGTATTGTTTTTCATATCGATGAGTGAATCATAACCATCGTCTTCACCGCCTGAGGCTTCAAGTCTGTTATGGTCAATCCAGATATTGTGGACATCTTTTTCAATGCCAATTGCGTCACCGCCGTTGGAAGTCGGGCTTCCTGATTTTTTCACATTTTTAATGGTTAGATTTCGAATAATAATGTTGGATGAATCACGAATATGCACACCAATTTGATCAAGTGTTGCACCACTGCTGGTACCGATCAAAGAAATGTTGCTGACACCTTTGAATTGAATGGCATCAGCCCGCGTATTACAGCTGCCCCGGACTTTTGTGGTATTACTGTGATTGATTGTACCAGTAACATAGATGATCAATGATGTATCATCAGAGTCCCGATCACACATTGCTTCATTAATTTCGGTACCTGTTGTTGCATAAACAGTGCTTCCGCCTTCACCACCAGTCGTGCCACCATTTAAACTTGCATATCCGTCGGCTAATGATGATGAAGCCTGGGCTGTTCCCACGGCCAGTAATCCGGCTATAACAATTGAAATAGGCCTGGCTCTGAATAAAGACGTAACGCTCATAACTATATCCCTCTTGTTATGTGTTTTAGATTTAAAATCATTTTATTTACAGCTTCACCAATTATAGGTATAAAAAGTAAAACATCGTGTTGAATAATTAGAAATGATATTCCTATATCAATTTTATAAAAAATACGCATATTCAAAAACTAATGTGTATATAGTGTGATATGTATCTATGAAAATTACCAAAATGTGGTATATGTGAATTAACTATATGCAATTATTTATAGAAATGGTTGAATTAAAAACATTATAAAATCAATTTGTTAACAGAGTGTCGGCAAGTTTTTTAATTCACAAAACTCATATTGAAATTGAATATTAGTCTCTATGATAGCAGGTTAGTTCGTGGTACTTTTTTAGTATCATTTGTAATAATACTAAGCTTTCTATGGATAGCCCATTAGTCTCTACTTCTTGGTTAGCTCAGCATCTTGAGCAACCGAATCTTATATTACTCAATGTAAGTATGGCCCCTGTTGTTGGAAAAAATCATCAGTACGAAAAGCCGGTGTATATTCCACATACATATTTACTTGATATTGAAAAGGATTGGTTTGACGCGAATTCATCCCAGTTACATGCTATGCCGGGGGTTGCTCAATTTAAAAAACTGGTTACTCAATTGGGTATCACTAAAAGAGATTGTATCGTTTTGTATGATCATCAGGGGGTCTATTCGTCTCCACGGATTTGGTGGACTTTTAGGACGATGGGATGGCGTAACGTCTATGTACTAGATGGCGGTTTACCTCAATGGATGGCACAGAAACAACCAACAGTTTCAGAACCCGAACAGCCAGTGTCTACTGCAACGTCGCAACAAGAAGTGACGCCCGACTTACAGTTGTGCTGTGATTCTTCAGGTGTGTTGCATTTTTTGGATCATCTGGAATATGTTGTTGTTGATGCTCGCTCACCAGGCCGTTTTTCAGGAAAAGAGCCCGAGCCAAGAGAAGGGATACGCAGTGGACATATCCCTTCGGCTAAAAATATCCCATATGTTGAATTGTTTGATGGATATTGTTTTAAATCAACCAGCCAGTTACGTTCTATTTTTGAGGAGCAACACATACAATCCCATCATAAGTTAATTGCTTCTTGTGGTTCTGGTATTACGGCATGTATTGTTTTACTTGCAGCCACGATTGCAGGCTATTCAAATTGCATACTTTATGATGGCTCCTGGACTGATTGGGGGAGTAATTTTCAATTACCGGTAGAATTGTAAGTTATGTTGATTCATTTACCTTCAATATGGTGATATCAGCGTAGTGTTTAGGTTATATTAAACGGGCAATAGACCATGTGGTGTATTGCCCATTGTGCAGTTTATGAATTTCGATTTTAAATCAATAGATGATATCTATATGATTGTTTTTTGTTATAGAGATAACAGATTGATTTATTGAGCTTTTACGCTATATTGATCATGTATTATTATATTTATTTATGTGGATAGGTTATGCGTTAATATATATTTATATGAGATATAAAATGATTAAAAGAGTAGGTTAAGCTCTATGATTTTCATTGTGGATTATAACTAAACTTTTCATTAAAAATATCAAGCCGGTACCAGTCAAATAATATTAACGACATTAAAAGTGAGGTTTTTTTTTGCATCCTATCATCCAGATGATCAAAATGAAGAAAACCTATATGCTGGAGTCGATTGACTAAAGTCGAAAGAAGAGAGATAAGATCTTGCCCCCATTTATCGATATAAAAGCCATTTTTTAATAAAAGAATGTAGCACTGATTGAGCTCAAACACGGTTTTTGGTAATGGAAGACTAATAAGATGGCTCATCAGTTGTTGTTGCTGATCCGTATAGTTTATCGAATAAGGTGCAGCCTGAATACAATCAATCAAATAATTTATTTTGCACGCAAAACAATCCGGGGTTTGTACATAGATACGGTTTTCATCATCCCAGTTCAACAACCAGTTAGGCTGAATTTTGTTTAATGGTTTTAGAACCAGTATATCGAGTTGTTGACTGTTGGCAAAAAAGGGATGCATTTAATTATCTTAATAGGTCAATTTAAAAATAAATTTGGCTTTAATTAAATTATTTCTCATGAAGCATATTAATTTTTTATCTAAAAAAATGCTTTACTGAGATTTAGCTAAGGTGACAGAACCCTATTGTTATTCTGAAAAAGTCAGTAAATTGTATTCATAATCATGATATCCATGTAAGTAAAGGCTAAACAAACTAATCTTTATATCAATAATAACACAATTATTGTTAATGGTGAAAAATTTTATTCTGATTTATGTTGTTATAAACCAGTAAGTGTATTGTATGGGGAATATCTCACACTGAGTGTAAGGGTATTAAAAATTAATAATTTTATACGTTATTAAAATTGAGTTTTTAGAAGAGTCTGTATATATAGATGAGTATAATATTAGATTAAATAACCTAGAAATCACTACATACCGCCTACTCATTGTCAAAGTTTATATACGGATTGCTTTTAAAGCATCCCAATGGAAATAGTCTGTCATCATAGTTTCATAAGCACATATTTATAATCTACCCTTTTGGGAAATGGATTGCCTATGAATCAGTTACCTTCACTAAAAGCACTTCAGGCTTTTGAAGTTATTGCCCGTCTGGGATCAATTGGTGCTGCTGCAAGAGAGATCCATGTGACTCAAGCTGCCATGAGTCATCAATTGCAAAATTTAGAAAAACAACTCGGGGCTAAGCTTTTTGAACGGGGGCCTAAAGGGGTTTCATTAACCGATATTGCTCAGAGGTATTTGCCAATTGTTCATGGGTCATTACATCATTTACGTGTTCAGACGCAATTGTTATTTTCCAGTCAACAGGAAGAGACACTGACAATTAGGGTAAATCATACTCTGAGTTATAACTGGTTAATTCCTAAACTGGATGATTTTTTTAAACGATTTCCATTTATTCATCTGGATCTTCAACAGGTCGACTGGCCTTCTAAATATCCATGTCGGGACGCCGAGATCGAGTTAACGAATGGATTTTCTGAGAACTCTGATATTCGGGCAGAACGTCTATTTCAGGAATCCTGGATCTTGATTTCTAATCAGAGTGTTTTAAACAAGTATCAGAGTGCGTTGAAAAATAAAGAATTATCATCTATCCCAATGATCCAGGTGAAAGGCTATGCCGAAAATTGGCTCCATTGGCTCAGTTATAACCAACTGCCTTTGGTCCTTCCAAATATCCGACTTGAAGTGAGTAATTCACTACAGGCTCTGCAAGCCGTTAAATGTGGATTAGGTGTGGCTCTTATTCGTTCACTGGCGGCAGATATTGAGCTCAAAGAAAAACAGGTTGTGTTGGCAATGGATCACCGGATGCCAACCGATGATGGTCATTACCTTATAACGGCCCGGCGCCGTAGCGCAAAAGTGAATTTTTTCTGCGAATGGTTAAGTCATCAGGTCGAGCATTTTTCGCCGTTATAACCACAAAAATATGTCGGGTTGATTGCATCAGGCAAAAATAAAATTTATGCCTGACATTAAAATAATAGATGCCTATACCCATCGTGTTGTCACACTTCCTCTCTAGCATGAAAACATAGATATAGGAGAGTTCTTTTCATGCTTTTATCAGTTGCAGTTCGAAATCGGCTCAATTTAATTTTATTCACAGCGCCATTGCTTGTTCCGCTATTTGTCTTTTGGTTAATTCCATTTGGCCTGAGTATTTTTATCAGCTTTACGGACTGGGACTACATTTCGCCTTCCTATGATTGGGTCGGGTGGGATAATTACCATTATATGCTGAGTAATAGTGAATTTTTGCAAGCGCTGAATAATACATTTGTATTTGCAGCCAGTGTCGTTTTGCCCACAGTTGCTATTGGGCTTGGCCTTGCTTTGTTATTGCAACGACGCTTTGCCGGTAGTCATTTCTTCCGGGCCGTTATTTTTTCCCCCTGGATAACGCCAACGGTTGCTGTTTCCATTGTCTGGTCTTGGGTTTTTGATAAACACGGGCTGATTAATCAGATCCTTGGTATTTTTCAGGTGAGTTCTATTGGTTGGTTTTCGCATGGAAATACGGCGATGTTTGTCGTCGTGCTTGTCACGATTTGGCAATCGGTTGGCTGGACTATGCTTTTTTTTATCAGTGCGTTAAATAAGATCCCACTTAGCATTTATGAAGCTACATTAATCGATGGATGTTCACCATGGCGCCGGTTTTTCAGGATCATATTACCTCTTATTTCACCCACCACGTTTTTCTTAATCATCGTGAACATGATTAATGCCGTACAGGCGTTTGACCAATTTCAGATCTTGACTCAGGGAGGACCAGGTGGCGAGACCAGAACATTACTCTATTGGTTTTATCAGCAGGCATTCCAGCAATACGATATGGGGCCCGCTACTGCGACTTCCGTCATTATTTTTGTGATTACTGCAATTCTGACTGCCATCAATAGTTGGATGGGTAAACGTTGGGTTTATTACTGAGGAAGCATTGATGAGCAGATACGTTTCATTACTTAAGCCCCCCAAACTTCTTAAATGCAGTTCGAAACGGATTCATATCCATATTAGGTTTGGTGCCTCAATTCGATATGTGTCTCTTGCGGGCATTAGTTTGGTGATGGTTTTCCCTTTTTTATGGATGTTATTAGGATCATTAAAGTCGAATAGTGAAATTTTTGCCAGCCCTTTATCGCTGTTACCGAAGCATTTTCGTTGGGAAAACTTTGTTCAGACATTTCATGGTGCGCCATTTGGACTGTATATTTTTAATAGTTTTGACGTGGCGCTGCTGACAACACTCATAGTCCTCATTAATTCTTCGTTGTTTGCTTATGCGTTAACCCGAATTGAATTTCGTGGCCGGAGTTTACTGTTTATTGTTGTGATGGCCAGTTATATGTTACCGGGAGCGGTAACTTATGTTCCCTCATATATTGTATTGGCCAAATTACATCTGTTGGATACTCATGCGGGATTGATTATTTCGAATGCAGCCAGTGTTTTTGGCGTTTTCTATTTACGGCAAGTTTTTAAGAAAATTCACCCTTCGTTAATTGAGGCTGCACGCATAGATGGTGCTGGTGAGTTGAAAATTCTTTGGGCTATTGTGATTCCGCAGTGTAAATCAGCTCTGATGACATTATTTTTGATCATTTTTATTACCAATTACAACAGTTATATGTGGCCGAGCCTTGTGATTACTTCAGCGGATAAAAACCTGATCGCAACAGGGATCCGTCAATATTTTATCGCTCAGGGAGACTATGGGCTTAATTGGTCTCACATTATGGCGGCAAGTACGATTGCTGTCGTTCCGTTGCTGATGCTTTTTATGGTCAGTCAAAAGACTATTTTATCTGGAATCGCCGATAATGGTGTTAAAGAGTAATTATGATGAAACGAAATAAAATTGCCTGGATTGGTCTTTCGCTAATCTCGTCGTCAGTATTGTTGAGTCAGGCTGTTCAGGCTCAAACGAATGTCATGTTTTGGTATTCGGGAGGAACGAAACCTCAGAAGATGATGACACGCCTGATTAAAGCGTTTAATGCTAAACAGAATCAATACAAAGTGATTGCTTCTTTGCAGGGAAATTATCAGGAAACCTATCAAAAGCTACAGGCTGGATTAGCTTCTGGTACGGCCCCTGCGCTAGCGTTACTTTCGGGGAGCCAGGCAAAACTAGTTGCAGAGCGTCATCTGGTTCAGGATCTTCGGCCATTTATCAAGCCATCGTTCCATTTTTCAGATTTTGTCGGTGCATTTCGTAAGCAGGTAACGGCCAGTGATGGTGTTATTACCGGATTACCCGCTTACGGGACAACTCAGATCTTCTATTACAATAAAAAATCTTTGGCAGCTCATGGTTTTACCGTAAAGGATTTGTCAACCTGGCAGGGCGTTGCACGCGTTGCCAAAGCCGTGACTCGGAAAAATAGCCAGGGACGCGTGACCTATTGTGGCTGGGAACCCATGTGGGGGGCAGACAACTTGATTGATGCTGCATATTCGAATGGTGGACGAATTATCAGCCCGGATGGTAAAAAAATTATGTTCGATTCGCCTAAATGGGTTGCGGTATGGGATAGTTTTCGCAAATGGATCCATGAAGATAAAACAATGTGTATCCATTATGGTGGTCAGGGATGGGAATATTGGTATAAAACAATTGATGACGTGATGAAAAACCGGGCTCTGGGTTATACAGGCTCGTCAGGCGATCAGGGCGATTTAGATTTTTCTCGTATTGGCGCTACGACGCAACCTGGCTGGGGGGCTCATTCGGCAGCACCAGAAGCTGGTGCACAGGTGCTCATCATGCCTAAAGGTACAACAGGAAAAGCTGCAGAAGGTGCGTTTGCCTTTATGAAATTCTATACCAATGCCAAAAACACGGCGGCATGGTCTATGTATACCGGATATATTCCCGTTCGCAAAAGTGCCGAGCAAGATCCAGATTATAAAGCGTACGTGAAAGATCATCCGCAAGCGCTAGTTCCGCTTGAACAAACTGCCTTTGCGACTCCGACCTTTGTTGATCCAACTAAGGGTAAGATCCTTGATGCACTAAAAATTGCAGCTGATCAGGTGGAGATTCAGAATATTCCAGCGGCTAAGGCTTTAAAACAGGCTGCCAAAAGGGCCCAGAGGGCACTGGATCGGGCGAATCGTCATCATTCTTAAATTGAAGATATTGAGCCAACCTTGTGTTGGCTCAGGAGTGAAGTTATGTATCAATTTGAAGGTGAGCTGACATTTGGCCGGTTACGTCAGAAGTTTGAGGTTCCACAAGGTTGTCAGCAAATAAATATTGCTGGCACAACGGTTGAGAAGGGATTCTTATATCTATTAGTTTTTGATGCATCCAATCATCTTCGGGCCAATATTTTGTTAGAAAAGCCAGTTAAAACGGTTCACCTTACAATCGATGATGCTTCTTTAGGGGGAATTCCTGGTCAATTGTCATATGGAAACTGGCATTATGAGTTGGTTAATCTTGCCGGAGAGTTTCGAACACCTAAACCGATGCGTTATCAGCTCTGTATTGGTTTTAATGTAGAACCTTTTAGCGCCTCAGGTGGCGCGATACGAAATGTCGGTAGTGATCAGCTGATTCATTTCGATTACCGAAAAATATTGTGTCGGCAAAGCCGCTGGTACCGGGGCGATCTGCATGCACATACTTGTCTGTCGGATGGGCAGAATAATTTAGAGCAAGCATTAGAAATTGCGAAGCTGCAACAACTTGACTATTTATTCTTGACTGAGCATAACCTGTGTCATCCGCATCTACCTGATGATTCCTCGTGCCTTTTTTTACCTGCGATAGAGATTACGACGGACCTGGGGCATTGCAATATTCATGGCCCATTCAGAGCGTTAAATATGTCTGTTGGTGAGTTGTCGGGCGAGCATTTATTACAAGATGGGCTGGATATCGTAAAAGTGCAGGGCAATCTGAGTATTAATCATCCGATGATGAAGCCCTGGCATTGGTGCTACGATGATATGCCTTTGCAAGCCATTTCGACAATGGAGATCTGTTGTGATCCGACCTGGCCAACATCGCCTCAGGCAAGTGAAATGGCACTAAAGATTTTGAATCATGCCTGGAATTGTGGCCATAGAATTACCGCCGTAGGTGGCAGTGATAGTCATTTGCGACCTGACCAACGAAATCCCAAAGCGAATGAACCCTCTATTTATGGGGATCCTGCAACTTATATCTGGGCTGATGAATTGAGTGGGTCTGCTTTGATTCATGGGTTAACAGCCGGCCATGTTTATTTTGAACGCACAAGTGGTCTTCAATTTGCCATTCAACAGAATATTTTGCCGGGAACTGATGTCGGTGGACAGTGTATTGAATTTCAATTGAGTCTGTCTGATCTCAAACAAAATTATTACGCGCAGTGGGTCGCTGATGGTGAATTACTCGAAGAGGTTTCTCTGAGTGAACAGCCAGTCTCTGTTTCGATTGATATGGCGCTATATGCCTGGGTCAGAGTTGATATTCGCCGCCAGGGTGGGGAGCTTGAGGGGGTGATTAATCCCATATTCAATGGGGCGCTTGGATACTTTAGTCATCCTCTTGTTCAGACCTGGGGGGAGCTGATGAATTACGTGGATCAACATTAGGTGCTCAGAGCGCGTATAACCACCGGTGATTACTCATCTGCTAAAGGTGGAATGTATTATATTTTTTAGATTAATGAGGATGTCGCCATGGCTGCAGTAACGATGCGCCGGATTGAGAAAGTTTATTCGAATGGTTTTAAAGCAGTTCATGGACTGGATCTGCATATTGATGATGGCGAATTTATGGTGTTTGTCGGGCCATCAGGTTGTGCAAAGTCAACGACACTCCGGATGATTGCCGGGCTCGAATCGATTTCGGCTGGCGAGTTATTCATTGGTGGAAAAACAGTGAATGATTTGGCCCCTAAAGACAGGGGGATTGCGATGGTTTTTCAGAATTATGCGCTTTATCCGCATATGACGGCCTATCAAAATATGGCTTTTGGCCTGAAGCAGCTCAAATTATCATCTGTAGACATTAAAGAAAGAATTAATAAAGTTGCTGAAACACTCGATATTGCTCATTTACTTCAACATAAACCATCTCAGATGTCAGGAGGACAGCGTCAGCGGGTGGCCTTGGGACGGGCTATCGTACGAAAACCAGATGTGTTTTTGTTTGATGAGCCATTATCAAATTTAGATGCGAAGTTACGTGTTTCAACTCGCATCGGCATTGCTAAATTGCATCAGGAACTTAAAGCGAATGGTCAACAGGCGACAATGATCTATGTAACGCATGATCAGGTTGAAGCGATGACTCTGGGCGATCGGATTTGTGTTTTAGACCAGGGGCGGATTATGCAGGTCGATACACCGATGAATCTGTATCGTTACCCTGCGAATAAATTTGTGGCGGGTTTTATTGGTTCTCCCGGAATGAATTTTTTCTCTGGCGTTTTAGAGTGCTCAGATGGCATATGGTTTGTGGTGATAGGGGCGTATCGGCTGAAATTACCACTTCATGTCATGCGTCGTTTGAATGGTCAGGCAGGCCAGCCGATCTGGTTTGGCATTCGTCCTGAACATATTTGTATCGCTCCATCCGGGCAAAATGACATGGAGACCTGTATAGATGTTGTTACGGTTGATGTTGTCGAAGCCATGGGAAATGAACAGTATATCTATTTTAAATGGCAAGGCTCTTCGTGGATTGCCCGGGCGAACGTTGGAGAAAATTTAATTGGAGTGGGCAGTCAGGTTGCCATTCATTTTGAAATGAAGCATGTACAAATTTTTGATCAGGCCAGCGAATTGTCGTTATTAGAGTCAACCATTTAACAACGCTAAATTGTCGTCGCTCATACGCTGTAGTGGTACATTGAATTTGACCACTACAGCTTGATCGTACAATCGTTATTGCTAATATTGTTACTTGTCATTGGACAGTTTTGAGTTACAGTTTTTGCTAAATTAGCAAGGTATGAATTATCTGAAGTATGGCAAAGCCTGCTCGTCGTAGCCTACTGCCCAGAATACTTTGAAGCACGTCTAGAAACCTCAGACCCTACCAATAATCCCTTTTAGCTTTAGCTCTAGAGCCAAAGCTTGCATGGGTTTATTAAATGCTACTTTAGATCTTCTACAAGCATACCAAAGTGCACTGGTGTAACTTGCACATAAAACAACCTAAATGTATTGACATAGAGTTACGTGCAATTAATAATATGCGTAACCAACATACTTCACGTAAAAGGTAATAAGATGGAATTTAGATCTCCCACGGCAGCTGCTGAAGCAAATACCTCAGCTTTAAAGTACCTAACCAAAAATCTGAAAGACCCAAACGAAGGGAAAGAGGAATTTGAACGCTTAGTAAGTAAGTTGGGGAATTCAGTTGATGATTATCCAGATTGGCATCCTATACTGAGCATCCCACTAAATGCGTACAAGAAACTATACGGAACATTAAACGACCTTTATGATCATATCGACCATACAAGACTGTTTGTGAGAGGGTTTGTAACATGCCCTTATAGTGAAGCTGATTCAAACAAGTTGGTAAGTAATGTAAATGCGCTAGATGGACTTAGGGCATATCGAACAGATACCGCCCTATACAGTGATGGAACTTACCCTGTTGTAGTTGAAGCTATAGAGATCGAGCTAGAGGCTGATGGCACTATACGCAGTCGTGATGCTCTTGCGTGGTGCACACAAGACTTAGTAAAGAATGCTCGTAATGCAAAAGTTGCAGAAACATGGTGGAACTTAAGAAGTTGTCTTCTTGGTAGTCCTCATGGTTCACGTTCTTCGCTACTTGTGAATCAGTTTACAGGTGGACACATGCGTAAAATTCTTGAAGCATTGAATGCAAGTGGTATGTATGGACCTATCAAAGAATGGTCCTTAGATATGCTTTCTAAGAAAAAGCGAGATAAGATTGGTGGGACCCTGCTACATGCTGCTCTTAAGAGTCACAAAGGCCAAGAGGGCGAATTCGAGTTTGAGCTACACAGTGAGGTATGCAAGGCTCAGGTAAGAGATACATGGAATGACAAAACTGAACTGTCTATCAGAGTCGAAATCGGTAGCACCGATCTAATTGTAACTGGCTATTACTACCCAGAGAAAGACATACTAGAGTCATCGGAACCCAAAGGAAAACGAGCATTAGCAGAGAAGTTTTTGTAATCATCTGTAATAGTTCATACTCGATCTTACTCATTCGCCAGTAGGTCATGACTAGATCGTACATAGACCTACTGGTATCGCAACTCACAACTGGACAATTTCGTGTTATAGGTTTGGTCACGTTACTTTAAAATGGATTAGCCAATTCTATAGCAAAGCATAGCTAGCAAAAAGAAAGACCTGACCCCGATGTTTCTCACTTTAGATTTCAGGAGAAATAGCCTTTATTATTCCTATACTCCCCCGAGTTTTCAAGTAATGAAATCGATACACTGAGTTGCGTTAAATTATCCAACCCAGGAAGTCACATCATGCCAGAAAAAGTACAGTTTATCGGTTACGCTGTTAATACAGCCCCAAGTGAAAATGCAGCTTATAAGCAGGTTTACCTCGGTTTGAAAAATGAAGTCGATGACTTTACCGCTCGTGTCGCCTTATTACAGAACGTTTTCGACCAAGCCGAAGCACACGCAAAGATAAACTCCGGCGCGACAAAAATAGTCACCATTCCCGAATTCTTTTTCCGTGGTCAAAACGGTGCCTACACCTTGGAAACCATTAATGGCCATGGCGACCCCAGTAAAAAAGGCACTCGCGGCCTTATCGGCGCTTTGCAGGAATTGGTGAAAAACGCCAAATGGAAAAAGTGGGTTTTCGTGTTCGGCTCGATCATTGGTTATAGCGCCAAAACCAAAGAAAAAACGGTTCAGGTAGACAAAATCATCATGCCATTTTACAAAGTCGGCATTGATCCGAGCAAAACGCCCACAGTAAAAAAACCGGTTGATGAAAACGAGCTCACCGTGGAAGAGTTTTTTCGTTATACGGTGTTGGAAACCGAGTTGTTGGCCGCTTTTAAGAAAGATGCTCAAGTAAAAACCAAGAGCAATCTCGAATCTCTGGCCAAAATAACCGCGAAGAACTGCGTACTGGGAATAGACAGTACCGATGCGGATGTCAAACGAGTGACGGATGCGACCAACACCAAATTCACCCGGGATGTATTCCTTAAAGTTACCGACAGCAAGAACCAACAAAAGTATGCCAAAAAATACCCATTCAATTGGACTTTTGTCGACGATACCAGTAAAGCAACTGAAGCCTATAACATCGCTCTGACCATTGAGGGTGGATTCGAGAATATCGCTGATGCCTATAAGCACACCAATATCACCATGAAAAACTATAAGTCCGGTATCGATTTTGTCAAAAAAGCGAATCTGGACAAAGCTTCGGCAGCTTTGTACAAAGGAAATACGTCAGGCATCGTAGTTGACGACACAGTAGAGCATTTAGATCCTTGGGGATTGATCAGGAATAATGGTACCGTCGACAAAACCAAAGCCGATGAATTAGCGGACCCAGCCAAGAATCATAAAGACTACGGCCAAACCACAACCAGCGAAAGATACCGTTTATTTTGGAAAAGAGACGTCACCGGAGTCAACGACAATGCAGGTAACCTCGATCCGCTTGGAATATTCAAACTAGGCAACCTAACCTTTGGCATTGATTTATGTTTGGATCATTCCAAACAAGTCACCAAAAAATTGCTTAACGCCTTGGCACATCCGGATATAGCAGCTGCACTGCCCAAAGTTTTGCCTGACAGCTCACGAACGGTCGTTGCCAATGCCGCGAATGGCGTCGACATTCAAATTATTCCTTCCTGCGGTATGTCGATTACCAATCACGGCGTTATGGCGAAAGTTGACGGTTGGGTTTTCAATTGTGATGGTATGGCGGGCGAGATAGCACGAGACGGCGATAAATACAAAATCGATGGCACCGGCGATTTCATTACTGAAGCGGGTTATACCAACAGCACCAGTAATACTTCAACCAGCTTGGGTAATGCCCATTCCGGACTTAAAAAGGTCACTGCCTTGGATAAGACTTTGGCCAAACCCGGTACCACAGCACTTGCGCCTTACGATACAACCAAAGTGACACGCGTCGATACTGCAGTAGACGCTATCAGTCAAAGCGGCGCCCCACTCAATGCTGTAGTCTCAACCGGCAGCCCCCTATCGCCGGTAACCTCTGCCCAATTGTTCTCAGACGGGGCGGTGGCGTTTTACACGGTTAAAGTAATCGATCCCACTAAAACCGAAATCCCTCTTCAGGTTAAATACAATGGACCGGTAAGTGGACAGTTGCATATCTACGAAACGGTTGATGTTTAAAAGCGAACATAGAGGGTCAAGTCTTGCCTTTTGCCACTCATTACTTTTTGTATGTCTAAAATTGCTGATTATCTGAATTCATATTTCAAGGCGTAACACACTTTGGGGCAAAACTGCGTTAGTTCAAACGGCCAGATTGAGTGAAACCGAGTAAACGAAACAGGTGGTTGCATTCAGACTAATGTATCTAAATATAGTATTTGTTTTTGGATATCTGAGCCTTTCTTATGGGATAAAAAAAGCCCCAATGGGGCTTTTTAACCGAAACCTGTATAGTGATATCGGTGAAACTGCAATCAGAAGCACGTTGACTCTGATACAGATTTTTCTATTTCGTGTTCGTATATTTACGCCCCGGCGATGATGCCTGCAAATTCTTCGGCTTTGAGTGATGCGCCGCCAACTAAGCCGCCATCGATATCAGGCTGGCTGAACAGTTCTTTAGCGGTTGCCGCTTTAACACTTCCACCGTAAAGGATCTGAACTTTTTCAGCGACACCTGCATTTTGTGCCGCTAACCACTGACGAATACCGGCATGAACAGCCTGCGCCTGCTCTGCAGTTGCTGATTTACCTGTACCGATAGCCCAGATTGGTTCATATGCAATGACGGCATTGTTGAACGCTTCAACACCGCAAAGATCAACGACGGCCTTAAGCTGACGTTCAACAACGGCTTGTGTCTGACCGGCTTCATTTTGTTCCAGGCTTTCACCGATGCATAAAACAGGGATGAGATTATTTTCTTGGATTGCTTTGAACTTAGTTGCAACAACTTCGTCTGTTTCGTTGTGATATTCACGACGTTCGCTGTGTCCAACCAAGCTGTAGGTACAACCGAATTCTTTTAGCATGACGGGTGAATTTTCACCGGTAAATGCGCCAGATGTGTGAATATCGGCATCCTGAGAACCATATGCGAGTTTACTACCAGCAGTCAGTTGTTCGACCTGGCCTAGAAAAATAACGGGAGCACAGACGGCAACTTGAACATTTGTAGCAGCATTTGCAGGCTCGATTAACCCTTTTACCAGTGCTTCAACTGAGGCTTTATTACCATTTAGCTTCCAGTTACCCATAACCAGAGGTGTTCTCATTATCGTCTCCTTATTTGATTGATGCGCATGATTATATGAAATTTAGAGCTGAATCGTAGCCCAAAATGAAATTAAATTACATAAAAAGCAATAAAACTGATCTACGACAAGCTCGTTATGGCAATTTTTTCTGGATTTTTTCCCATAGAACCCCTAATTTTTCATGCCAAAAAGCATCAAATTTCGTCATTGTTGCAGAATCTGGAAGGTATTGGTAACTCGCCAGAGGTGCCTGGGGTAGTTTGGCCAGATAGTCTGTTGGAATGGGTGTAATTTGATTACTAAATTTTTGAAAGTATTTCATGGCCCGGGCCATATGAACAGCACTGGTGATTAATGCGGTTGGTCGTTGGCCGATATAGATGGAAATTAAATGAGCTTCTTCAGCTGTGTCTTTGGCTTTGGGAACGGTGATGATGCTGGCAGGTAAAATATCAGCTCGTGTAGCGACCAGTTTCATTAATTCTGCATTTGTCTTGGGATCACTTCCACTATATCCCGATACAATTAACCTGGCGCCAGGGTTAGCTTTGGCAATTTGTATGCCCTTAAGAATGCGTAATAAGGAGGCCCGACTGAGCTGCTCCATGGGGGACAGACGGGGGTCGGAAATATGCCCTCCACCTAAGACAACAATATAGTCAAACCGATTGGCTATCTGAATCGGTGGCTGATAACGACTCTCTAATTGGTATAGGTGTTGATTAACCCAAGGGAAGTTACTCGTGAATAAAATAATGATAAGTGCACTACCTAAAGGCAGGCAGGCTGTTAAAGGACGTTTTTTCAGACACAGATAAAATGCCAGAAGCATTAATAAGATACTAATATCCAAAGGCATTAGTAATCCACCCAGCCATTTTTTAGCGATAAATGCCCAGCCTAAATTTATCAATAGCTTTCCTCATTTAATCTAAGGGGTATTGAAGTTACAATTTGCCTGTGGAGCAAGATTTATATGGATACCTTAACTATATGATCCTATCACTCTGAATTATAGGCATTATATCATTGTTCATAATAAATATTATCATGTGGTCTTTATAAATCATGGCTTATTCTTATCGGCCGTTATTTTTTTGGCTGAACTTAAGTTTAAAAACTTGTTCAGATCAAGACTCAGGTAATATTTTGCGGTAATCTTAAAATTTGTTTTGCATGTGTCACTGATAGCAACGAGGACCAATATGTTTGAGCATGTCGATGCGGCTCCTGCCGATCCGATTCTCGGATTGACTGAAGCGTTTAGAGCGGATCCCAGACCGAATAAAATTAATTTAGGGGTAGGGGTTTACAAGGATGAAAATGGCCAGACTCCAATTTTAAAAACGGTTAAAAAAGCTGAAGAGTTATTGCTTGAATCGGAACAGACTAAGTCCTATTTAGGGATTGCCGGAATAGCAGATTACGGCAGAGTTGTTCAGCCTCTGCTGTTTGGAAAAGATAGTGCCATTATTAAAGATAAACGTGCAGCAACAGCGCAAACACCAGGTGGCACTGGTGCGCTTAGAATTTTGGCTGAATTTGCTTTCAGGCATGTTGGTGTGCGTACAATTTGGGTGAGTGATCCAACCTGGGCTAATCATTCGAAAGTTTTTAAGGCGGCAGGTTTAGAGGTAAAAACATATCGGTATTATGATGCGACTACACATGGGTTGGATTTCGATGGAATGTTGGCGTCATTAGAACAGATCCCTGCCGACGATATGGTGTTGTTACATGGGTGCTGTCATAATCCAACAGGTATTGATCCAACTTTGGAGCAGTGGGGAAAATTATGTGAAGTGTCCTTGAAAAAAGGATGGCTGCCTTTATTTGACTTTGCTTATCAAGGTTTTGGTCATGGTTTTGATGAAGATGCTGCAGGCTTACGACTCTTTGCAGCTCAGCATCAGGAAATGCTGATCGCCAGCTCATTCTCGAAAAACTTTGGCTTGTATAATGAGCGTGTCGGTGCGGCAACGATCCTTGCTTCTGATGAAAAAATAGCACAAGCGGCTTTTAGCCAGATGAAAACCGATATTCGTGTCAATTATTCTAATCCACCTGCGCATGGTGCTGCGACAGTTGCAACGATCTTAAGAGATCCTCAGTTAGCATCGCAATGGCAAGAAGAAGTTGCACAAATGAGAGAACGCATTCATCAAATGCGTGGGCTGTTTGTGACAGAGTTAAAAAATCATGGCGCTGACGCTGACTTTAGCTTTATTGAACAGCAGAATGGAATGTTTTCATTTTCAGGGTTGAACCCTAAGCAAGTGAAACGTTTGCGCGAAGAATTTGGGGTCTTTATTGTAGGTTCCGGCCGAATTAATGTGGCAGGAATGACAAGAGCTAATATGGACGCGCTCTGTCAGGCAATTGTTAAGGTTCTTTAATTAATCTTAATAAGAAAGGCGCCGTGAATTCTACGATTTTTTAGCGTTCCATATATTCGTCTTTTTTGCGTAAAACAAAGCCATCTTGTGAAGATGGCTTTATCAGTTCGGGAAACCTGAAAAGGTGGAATTAAACTGTTATTTTGTTGTTTTATTAAAGAAAATCGTCTCGCATCGGTGTAAAAGTATCAAGTAACACACCTTTCTCAAGACATACGCAACCATGTTCAATACCGGGTGATTTATAGAGTGTGTCACCTGCGCATACATCGTGAGTTTCACCATCAATGGTGAATCGAAATTTGCCACTAAGTACATAAGTGAGCTGTTCGTGAGGATGATGATGCATTGCACCGATAGCGTCCTTTTCAAAATGGACTTCTACCCCCATCATTTTTCCGTCATGAGCCAGAATTTTCCGTTTGACCCCACCATCTAAATCTTGAAATGCAACCTCTTTATTAAAGACAAACATCTAGCATACTCCTACATGTATAATTGAATAAAATAACACAACATATTCATAATTATAAAACATTGTTTTATTTTTTGAGATTTGTCTCAAAACGATTGTTTGATTGTTGTATTTTTAGTCAGTATCTATTATTTATAGATAGTGAGTATCTTGATGCTTGGTGATGTAGATGATGCGACAGATCATGTGGCTTATATTGTTATGTGCTGCGTTTCCAGTGTGGTCAGCATTTGTTAATCCATCTGTTTTTGATGGTTCAGCACAAATGAATCAAGAGCTGAATCAATATATTCATAAAAATACAGTTGCGCGTTATTGTCATTCATCAGATACCCAGCTGCACTGTAACCATGAAGAGATGAAGCGATATGAATTTCTTGAACGTCAGGCTTTTAATAAAGCGATTCATCTGCATAATCAGAAAATCATGAATCAGGCTATATTTGACGTTTGTCATCGTTCGAATCGCCAGTGTTCATATCAGAACATTATTGTACGTTATTATCAAATTAAGCAAGATTCGGCGAAGTTTTATTAATTCTTTATCTTAGGGTGTATTGACGTTTGGTCATTGAATTTTGTTCAAATAAATCGCCTCTTGATCAAGGCTACACGGCACAGAACCAGCTTTGTCTAAATAAACAGCAAAAAGTTGCAAAACTATCGTCAAACGTTAACACGCCCTAGGAGTAACACCTACAATAGTTCGTTACTCGGATTATTCTGTGCTAATACTTATTGTGTTGTATGTCACTCCCTTGACATAGACTCCTGTAGTTATTGCCAATGGCAGCCCGGCTTGTGGCCGGGCTTTTTTGTATTTTATGTGAGTGTGATGATATTCGGTAGTAGAAGATGTATGTGTATTTATCTATATAAATCAGGACATAACGCTAAATAAGTGACACATTGCTGTAAAATTACCTTCAAAAGTAAATAGTTCTTAGTTGTCAGTGAAGTATTTGGGTTAAAAGTTGATGTGTTCGCTCGCAAGAGTTCGTTGCCATGAGCTCTTGTTTGTGGGCAATGGATATAGGTAGAATTTCTAACCAGCGTTGACATAACCACGTTAAATTTTGTAAATCTCTTTCTTGATATAATTCACCTAATTCAGGGTATTGGCTGTAGACGTCGCATAATCTTTGTGCGATATACAACTCATGATCCGGAAGTGTACGTACAGGCCATGTAGGGAGAAATTCTATTGTGGCTTCGAGTAATCCGGTTGTTTGCTCTTTTATCGTATTAATTTTAAATCGTTTATACCCGAGAACTGTAACACCGAGTAATCCATACTCCAGCGGATTAAAATCAATAACTTTTACAGCGGTTCCTACTGGGGAAAATTGCGTTATTCCTAGTTTTTCATCGGGATTAATCATGACCATACCAAAGCTGTTCTGACTGAGAATACAATCACGAATCAGTGTGACATGGCGAGGTTCAATAATGCGGAGCGGAATTTTTCCGCCCGGCATAACTTGTGCCGGAAGAGGGAAGAGCGGTAGTTGCAGGTGCACCGTTAACCTCCTTAGACAGAGCCATCAGATTTGAGTATCATATCGAAAACTCATTTATATGCATTTAGAACAGAATTATTCTGAATTTGATAGCCTATTAATAAAAGTAGCATATTCTCAGATTTTAAGGCAAACCGAGTATTTTGAGCCTTCATCACGAACAAGTGATATGGACAATGTACCTCTGCTAAAAAGCAGACAAGGTATAGGAAGAAATGACTATGCCTCCCGACTTTGGAAAGGTTTCGATGTTTACCGATCATTTTAATCGCCGATTTAGCTATCTCCGCTTATCGGTTACGGACGTTTGTAATTTTAAGTGCCGCTATTGCCTCCCCAATGGGTATCAGCGACCTCAGACTCGTCCTCAATTTTTATCTTTGTTTGAAATCAAACAACTCGTTGATGTCTTTGCCAGTGCAGGCACCACCAAAATCCGTCTTACAGGCGGAGAGCCGACACTAAGAAAAGATATTGATACCATTATTGAGCTGTGTGCAAGGACCCCGGGGGTTGAGACCGTTGCAATGACAACCAATGGATTCAGATTAGCTCAAAATGCTCGCAACTGGAAATGCGCGGGATTATCAAGGGTGAATATCAGTATCGATAGTTTTGATGAGCAATTATTCAATCAGGTTACAGGGACACATAGTTTCCATAAAGTTCTGGATGGTATTGATACGGCAATCGTTTGTGGGCTGGATGTAAAACTCAATACAGTCTTAATGCGTTCATTTAATTTTAATGATTTTCTGCAAACACTTGAACGATTGAAAGATTGGCCAGTTGAGCTTCGTTATATTGAACTGATGGAAACCCTCGAGCAGAGGGTGCTATTTGAGAAAGAACATGTGAGTGGTCAGGAACTTAAAACCCTGTTAGTTCAGCGCGGTTGGACCTTATTGGAAAAAGTGCAAAATGCAGGTCCGGCAGAAGTTTTTGTTCATCCGGATTATCGGATTAAGATTGGATTGATTTTACCCTATGAACAGAATTTTTGTGATAGTTGTAACCGATTACGTATCTCCGCTGTAGGAAAACTCCATTTGTGTCTTTTTGGTGAAGATGGGTTTGATCTGCGTTCAGCTTTGGCCTGTGAAGATCCTGTTATACTGCGCGACACAATTTTTGAAGCATTAAGTCATAAACGTCCTAAGCATTATCTACATCAACATAATCCGGGTCAAACCATTCATCTTGCATCGGTAGGTGGATAATGGATTCGTATGCCGGTGTTATTTTGAGTGGTGGCCAGTCCCGAAGAATGGGGCAGGATAAGGCCCTTTTAAAAATTGCAGGAAAGACCTTACTGGCAAGACAATTTGAACGGTTAGGGCAATTAGGTGGACAAGTTTGGGTAAGTGGATCTTATCCGGGTTTTCCGTCTATTGAAGATAAAAGTTTCGCAAAAGGGCCATTAGCCGGAATTGCGAGTGCTGTTAGGTTTCTTAAAGACCAGGTAGAGGCATTATTAATCATTGCTGTGGATATGCCTTTGCTGGATGTTGAAACATTAAAAAATTTTAAATCACAAGTGACTGCAGATGGTGCTTTTTATGTTAATCAGGCTATTTTCCCTATTTGGTTACCGTTAACACAGAGCGTTATCCATTGTACAGAACTGGCTGAGAATAGTGATAATTATGCGTTGATCCCCTGGTTACACCAAATGGATGCTAAACCACTGGAAATGCCTCAATGCAGTCCTTTTATGAATACAAACACTCCCGAACAATGGCAGCAAGCTATTTGTCGGTTGCAAGGAGGATCTACTCATGGGTCATAGTTCAACCCAATTTAAACCTTTAACTATTGCGGTGTTGACTGTATCGGATACCCGTACCGAAGAGAACGATACGTCAGGAAAGTATCTCTCTGATGAGCTGGTTAAAGCGGGCCATAAATTACATGAACGTCAAATTGTGATTGATGACCTTTATCAGATCAGAGCCGTTGTCAGTCAATGGATTGCGGATGCAAATGTTAATGTAATCATCTCTACCGGTGGAACTGGTTTTAGTGATCGTGATAATACACCTGAGGCTATTGAACCTTTATTAGATAAGCAGGTTGAAGGCTTTGGTGAATTGTTTCGGTCTGTTTCTTATCAGGAAATTGGATCGTCAACCATACAGAGCCGGGCTGTTGGTGGTTTGGCTAATCATACAGCTATTTTTTGTTTACCAGGTTCAACAGGTGCATGTCGGACCGGATGGTCACAATTACTTATTGATCAGCTCAACAGTTGCCATAAACCGTGCAATTTTGTGATGCATCTGGGGGTTTAATGAAAGAGTTTAGCCATATTGATCATCGTGGCGAAGCTAATATGGTCGATGTATCTGAAAAAGCTGCAACTGTTCGAATTGCCAAAGCTCAGGGATTTGTTTTGATGAATTCCGACACGTTAAGTGCCATTATCAACGGGCATCATCATAAAGGTGATGTTTTCGCAACAGCCCGGATTGCTGGAATTCAGGCAGCAAAACAGACGAGTTCACTGATTCCACTTTGTCATCCTTTACTCCTGAGCAAAGTTAGCGTGGAGCTTTTTGCCGAACCTGAGCATCATCGGGTTCGTATCGAGTCAATGGTTAAGTTGACAGGCCAGACCGGTGTTGAGATGGAAGCTCTGACAGCAGTCAGTGTAGCTGCTTTAACTCTGTATGATATGTGTAAAGCTGTGCAAAAGGATATGTGTATTGAAGGCATATGTCTTTTAGAAAAGCAGGGTGGGCGTAGTGGCCATTACCAGCATAAGGAGTCATTATGATCTGTATCCGGTTATTTGCAAGATTAAGAGAACAGATCGGTGAATCTGAATGTAAATATCCACTGGAGAGCCCTATAACCATCAATGAATTGTTAAAGCTCCTTATTCAGTCAAATGAACGATGGGGAAAGATTGGATTATCTGAATTACTCTGTGCGATAAATCATCAGCAGGTTTCTTTAAGTGCTCAGGTTTGTCCGGGGGATGAGGTCGCTTTCTTCCCTCCCGTTACAGGGGGGTAGTAAGTGATGATCCATATTCAAACAGAAAATTTTAATGTCGATGAGCAATACCAGCAGTTAGCTCAGCATCCTCAGGCCGGAGCAATTGTATTCTTTGTTGGGTCAGTGCGGGATATGAACGAGCATCAGCCTGTCAGCGAATTATTTTTGGAACATTATCCTAAAATGACGGATCAGGTTCTTCAGGGGTTGGTTAAAGAAGCATATAAACGTTGGTCTTTAGTGGATATACGTATTATTCATCGTATTGGATTACTCAAAGTTAATGAGCAAATTGTATTTGTCGGTGTAGGGGCCCATCATCGCCGTGATGCATTTGAAGCTGCGGAGTTTTTAATGGATCAATTAAAAACGAAAGCACCGTTTTGGAAAAAAGAGACAAGGCTTGGCCAATCTCACTGGCTCGATCAACGGGACTGCGATCAGAATGCTGTAAAACGTTGGAGCCATTAATTTTTTAGTTTAAGAAAGCCTTTTCTAATCTTTCGAAAAGGCTTAATCGGATCGAGGTCGAAACCTCTTAGTTGATTAATTTCTAATGATATCAGGCATTAACTCGATCTGAATCATTTCCCCGGCATGAACGGCGCCTCGTTCTTGTTCTAGCACTGCAAAGCAGTTGGCTGAGGTTATTGAAGCCAGTGTTGCACTGCCTTGCTTTCCTGTTGGGCGTACTTTCCATTGACCATCTGAATCTATATGAGCTATTGCTCTTTGAAAATCGATGCGTCCAGGTTTTTTGTGGAAGTCTTCAGTGGCTATGGCCGGCCAGGTTTGTGTGATTGGCATTTGACCTCCACCCATTTTTGCCAATGCAGGTAATGCCAATTTCAAAAATGTGATTGCTGCTGAAACAGGATTACCGGGTAGACCAAAAAAGAAACTATCTTTTAATTTGCCAAAAGCAAAAGGTTTTCCAGGTTTTATGGCTACCTTCCAGAACTCAATTTTCCCCAGTGTTTCCAGGGCAGTTTTAATAAAATCGGCTACACCAACAGAAACACCGGCGCTGGTAATAATGGCATCACATTCGTTATTTGCCTGATTTAGTGTATTGATAATGGTATTTAAGTCATCACTGATGATACCATAGTCAATGATTCTAACGGGAAGCTGCTTGAGCATGGCTTTTAGCATCGCTCTGTTTGAGTCGTATATTTGGCCAAATGAGAGTGAAGTTCCGGGCTGTTTTAATTCATCTCCGGTGGAGAATAGACCAATAGTCAATGGCTTAAAGCAAGGAAGATGAGTTATTCCCATACTAGCAAATAAACCAATATGGGCTGATGTGATACGCTCACCTTTTGACGTGATTTGTTGGCCTTGGGTAATAGCATCGCCGGGTTGTCTGACGTTCGCTCCCTGCTTTGGCATTTTGACGATATGAATATTGTCACCGTCTGGCTGGGTATTTTCTTGCATCACGACTGTATCTGCGCCTTCAGGCATAGGTGCACCTGTCATAATTTGGGCACATTCACCAGGATTTATGTGATGTGGTTGTGTATCACCAGCTAGAATTTTATGGGTGACAAGGAATGTTTGTTGAGGCGATGACGTATTAAACGCAAAGGCATATCCGTCCATCGCTGAATTGGCAAATTCTGGGATAGGGGTTTTCGCTAAAACTGCTTCAGATAAGTAGTGGCCTTGTGATTCTTCAACAGATAACAGCCCGCACGGAGCATGAACCGGGAGCTGGTTGATAAGATAGGATAAAGCTTCTTCAAGAGGCATAAGCTTAGGATGATAGCAAGGGGCCATATTGATCCTCGTATAGCAATGGAATTGGTAAATAATACCAGTATTCCGTTTTTATTCGCACTGGCTTTTAACCAGAATTTTTAAGCCAGCTAAATGACCTGTATAGGAATTATTGAATGATGAGAGAAATATCCATCGATGCGTTAAAAGTGCGTGATGCTTTGATTTCAGCGGGAATTGAAACACCTTGCGTTGGTATCGATGTACACAATAGTGATGATAAAGTAGAACAAATTAGTCAACATTTTCGTGAAATTCTCACTTTGATGGGAATGGATTTGTGTGATGACAGTTTAATGGAAACACCCCATCGAATTGCAAAGATGTATATCCATGAAATTTTCCAAGGTTTAGATTATCGTAATTTTCCGAAAATAACTCTGATCGACAACAAAATGCAGGTCGATGAGATGGTAACCGTTAAAAATATCGGGATGATCAGTACATGTGAGCATCATTTTGCAGCAATTGATGGTTTTGCGCATGTTGCATATCTTCCGAAGGATAAAGTCATTGGTTTATCGAAGATAAATCGAATTGTCCGTTTTTTTGCGCAAAGGCCCCAGGTTCAGGAACGCTTAACGCAGCAAATTTTATTAGCATTACAGACGTTATTAAAAACGGATGATGTTGCCGTTCGAATCAATGCGGTTCACTATTGTGTTAAATCAAGAGGCGTAGCTGATGCGTCAAGTGATACGACCACAACGGCTCTGGGTGGCATATTTAAAACCAACTTAGCCACTCGGCAAGAATTCTTACACGAACTGTAAGTTCTGAGCATAAAGATGGAATTAATGTGATTGGTATCGCATAATGGGCAGCAATCAGAGTAATGTAAAGTAGAATCCGGTAGACATAGTGTTGCTGGATTTCTAATGGAGTTATCGCTTAGATGGATAAAGTAGTGAACCTGTCACCGTTGTTTGAGGTCCGCCCGATTAAGGCTATCGATCTTTATAAGTTCTGTGAAATACTGATGGAAGCTGCCCGTTGGTTTGAAGATCATGGTGAAGTCTTGTGGGATCGGCAACAGATAGTTCCACATACAATTTTGGCACATTACCGTATTGATGAACTTTATCTTGCTTATGTCGACAATAAGCCGATAGGTGCGATGATCTTTAATAACCATTGTTACTGGCCTCAGATTTCAGTACAGGATCGACGGGATAGTTTGTTTATTCATAAATTAGCGATTAGTCGAAAAGCGTCGGGGATGGAATATTCGGCCATGATGCTTAATTGGGCATGCCAGCAGGGATTTCAGCAAGGGTATAGTCAATTGATGCTGATGTGTAATTGCCATCAACTTAAATTGAGACGCTTGTGGCAGACATATGGCTTTAGTGAAGTTGAAATGAACAATGATGATGGCAAAATGTGCCATTATTATGTTAGGCAGTTGGATTGGGGCGAACCAGTTGTATCAAAGCAACTTGGTTCATCTTCTTATTCTCAAGTTGAAGCATAAACGGTTAGCCTATGGTTTGTAAAAGAGCTTTCGTTTCAGGCTTCGTTCAGGGGGTTGCGTTTCGTTATTTTACGATGCTTGAAGCAAAGTCACTGAAGATTTCAGGTTATGCCCGTAATTTATGGGACGGGCGTGTCGAGGTCGTTGCGAAAGGGGATGCTGAGTCTGTAGACCAGTTAATGGCTTGGCTGCACCAGGGGTCACCGATGGCGAAAGTCAGTGGTGTCGTCATTGAATCTGATTTTGAGTGGAATGGTCGCGGTTTCACAACACATTGATATTTGATTTTTTATTCCTCTATTGTCTTTTCTGGTTCATCACTTCCTGTTTATTGTTTGATTTTCACTTAATTCTTTTGAAAGATTTTCAATCTATGTCTGTTCGGATATAAAGTTGAATGCAATTGTTCTGTGGACGCTATTTTTATTTTAAATTGAGGTTGTCATCGTAAAAGGTTATAGAAATGTAATTGATTTATGTCGCGTATTTTAGATAAAATTCGACTTTCGAACTAACTTTAGTCAAAAGCTAAATGAAATATTCAGAAACATCAGGACAAGATTCTTCGATGAATGTCAGACGTAGTGAAATTATTCAATTGGTGAATCGGCGTAATCGAATCACTGTAACCGAGCTGTCTGAGTATACCGGTGTGTCTGAGGTGACGATTCGACAAGATTTAAACTATCTTGAGCATTTGGGGCATATTAAGCGGATTCATGGTGCGGCTGTAGCCATTGATAATAATGATATTGCTGAGCAGATGGAAGTTCGTTTCGGAACAAAACAAAAATTGGCTCAACGTGCAGCGACATTGGTCGAGCCGGGAGAAACAGTCCTTATCGAGGGTGGGGGGAGTAATGCTTTGCTGGCCCGAATTCTTGCTGAACGGACTGATTTGACGATTGTTACTCCAAGTGCTTATATTGCTTATTTATTACGCCATACCAATGCACATGTTATTTTACTTGGGGGCGTTTACCAGCATCAGGGAGAAAGCTTGGTCGGTCAGTTAACCCGTTTTTGTATCGATCAAGTTCATTTTAGTACGGCTTTTATTGGGATTGATGGGTTTCATCAAGATACCGGGTTTACTTGCAGAGATATGATGAGAGCCGATATTGTTGAAGCAATTTTAGCAAAGCAAAAACGGAATATTATTTTAACTGATTCCAGTAAATTTGGTTCAATTTTCCCAACAACTATTGGCGAAACGATGCGAGATTATCAAATGTTAGTTACTGGCCAAGATGCTCCGGAAGATGATATTCATTTCCTAAAAGAAAATTATCCGGCTTTAGATGTCATTCTTGTTTAAGATATGAACATACTACACCTTTAACTCAGACGTAAACTTTTGCACGGTATTATTGGAGATGCTGTGCATAGCTAATCCCCATTCCATACAATCTATACCTATTGCTTTAATTTTTGGCTTCGCAAGATCGAATTCATATCTCTAGTGCGTAACTAATTTTAATGACTATGTATTACAATAGAACATAACACGGCATATCATTAAGATTTAGTAAAATATATTAGAATATTGTTGCGCTATCACTAGTGGAAGCTCTCGTTTTTATAAAGAATTCTGAATGAAATTGTTTATAGCCATATAAGTATATTCTTAATATAACTATATATATTGGGTTCAATATATACTGAATGCGGGTCTTTGAACTAACAAATATTCTCGTTACATATTTTATTACGACTGTCCGATTGTTAATCAGAAGTGTGATAAGTTGCATATAAATCAATTTTTAGGATATAAAAAATAGAGCAATATCTCTTCGATTGACTTCGATCAATAAAAAATAATGTCTAAAGGAGCATTTTAAACACCACAATAAGATGTTTGTTACTTGGGGTTATAAATATGCAAAAAAATAGTTATAAGAAAATATTTGCACTGACTATGATGTCTGCTTCTCTTCTTGCTGCAACGACCGCTGCAAATGCTGCCGCTTCATTCAAACCTAAATCTGCTGGTGATTTTTTAGTCAGAGCTCGCATCGTTGATGTCCTACCGGATGAAAATCTGAACAGTACCGTGGGTGGTAGCGGTGATTTGAATAATGATGTAATTCCTGAATTAGATTTTTCTTATTTTCTGACCGATCATGTTGCATTCGAATTAATTGCAGGAACATCTAAACATAATTTGAAATGGAATTTAGATGGCCAAAAACTGAACTTCGGCTCTGTTCGTCTTTTACCACCAACATTGACTGTTCAATATCATTTCATGCCTAAAAAACGGTTTAGCCCATATGTCGGTGCCGGTGTTAATTACACTCATTTCTATGATGAAAAAGCAGGTACTGCAAATAGCTCCATTGATTACCACGATAAATGGGGTTATGCACTTCAAGCCGGTTTTGATTATGCTATTGCCGGTAATTGGTCAGTTAACCTTGATGTTAAGAAACTATTCCTGAAAGCTGATGCTGATACAACTGTTGGTGGTGCGAATGTCCATGCTAGTGGCCATATTAATCCATGGTTAGTGGGTGTCGGTGTTGGTTATCGATTCTAATCAATAAACACATAATTTTTAGTTTTATTTAACCACCAGTGTGAGCTGGTGGTTTTTTTATATGTCTGATTAAAAAATAGAACAAAAATCTTTACCAGAAATGCAAAAAGTTTCTGTTCATCCGGTAATATATTTCTCTGTAATTATTGAGGGTTTTATATAGGAATAACCATTGATTGATAATATGAAAACATTTCGAATGGTTGTTGAAGCGCAAGGATTTCGCAGTGCGGCAACACAATTGGGTATTTCTGCGGCAGTGGTAAGTCGCCGGATTGACCGATTAGAACACTATCTAAAAGTCAAACTATTACAGCGCAATACTCGTGGATTTTCGTTAACGGAAGCTGGCCAGCAGTTTTATCGTACGTGTGTTTCGATGACCGATCAGTTTGTAAGTTGTGTGAATGAGCTGCAGAACCTTGAAGTCCAGGCTGCGGGCCGTTTGAAGATAGGTATTCCTCATTCGCTTAATCATTTGTATGTTCTGCCTGCTTTGGCTGATTTTATAAAATATTATCCACAGTTAAAACTTGATATAGCGGTTGGAAATCATAGTGTTGAATTGTTTACGCATGGATATGATCTGGCGATACATTGTGGCGTTCTACCTGATAGTAATTTGTACTTCACATCGCTTGGCCAGTGGCGAAAATGTACGGTGGCATCACCTGATTATTTAGAGCGTTTTGGAAGCCCGGCGATTCCGTCGAATCTTCTTCAGCATCGCTGTCTTATGCATCTGGATAATTATCGGCAATCCTGGAATTATATGTCGACAGGCCATATTATAGAACAGCCTTTAACGGCTCATTTAAGGCTCAATAGCAGTATGGCGTTGTTAGATGCAACATTACAAGGTTTGGGGATTTGTTATCTTCCTGAATTTGTTGTCAGAGAATCTGTGTCACAAGGGCTATTGGTTACACTTTTAGATGAGTTTATGCCCTGCGAATTGCCTATGTATGTGGTGCATGTGAATGCAAAACCAACCCGAAACGAATTTGTTTTTATCGAATTTTTACGCAGTTTAAATATGGGTCTGTAGTTGATTATTTTGTCTGTACTAAAGAAGTCTTTGGAAAAACCGCTGACTTTTCTATTTATATAACCTCAACTCGGGATAAGAAAGCCTTTTCTGATAGGGATTAAAGTTGATTTCGGCGTTAAATCCCATCAGAAAACAAGACTGACCCATTAAGAATCATCGTGATTATGGCTGGCTGGATATAGCTAGTTTAAAATGACGTTGTCCAGACCAGTAATATAAGGCACCACTGCAAGTTATCAGAGCGATGATTGCTGCACTGATGAGCGGGTTATGATGGCTGAGTTTCCCGATAATAGATGAAGCCAGACCTGCACTTGCCAACTGGATAAAACCCATAATACCTGATGCGGATCCGGCTTGTTCCGGTGCTGATGCAATCGCTCCGGCAGTGCCCAGAGGCAGTAGAAATCCATTCGCAAATGTCAGAATTGATATCATTATGACAGTTGTTAATATGGGGTAAGGACTAAAAGCAATCTGCCCCGCAAAAGCGATACCGGCAGTCAGAAAAATAATATAGCCCATCGTTAAAGCCTGATCACTGGATAAACGCCGGATGAGTCGTTTAGCTGTCAGGTTTCCTATCAGATAGGTCATCGATAAAGTGATGTAACTGTAGCTTAACCAGCTTTTGTTAAGCCCTAATTTTTCTAAAATAAATGGGGATTCAACCAAATATGAAAAATAGGCGGCATAAGCAAAGCAGGGGATGAGTGCATAATGCCAGAACTGTCGATTATGTCGTATTGGATTGATGTGGCCGATGAAAGATTGAACGTGTAGATGGCTACGTTTTGTCTCAGATAGTGTTTCTTTAAGGGTAAACTGACATAAGAGTATTGTCAGGATGATAATGGCTGTGAGTAATACAAAACAACTGCGCCAACCAAAATGTAGTCCGAAGAAACCGCCTATGACAGGGGCTATTGCAGGTGACAGACCGACGAATGGAAAAATAGTCAGATAAAAACCGCCAGCTGTTTTTTTATCCATGCAGTCGTTGATAATCGCACGGCTTACCGTAATTCCAGAGCAGGCGCCAACACCTTGTATAAATCGCATAATGAGTAATAACTGGAAGTGATGTGTTACTGAAATGATGATTGTCGCAAATAGCCAGATGAATAAGCCACTGAGTAAAACGTTCTTGCGTCCGAGGCTGTCACTCACAGGCCCATAGATAAGTTGGCTAATGGATAGTCCAAACAGAAAAATACCGATTGCACTTTGAATATCACTGCTGGAAACCGATAAATTTTGGCTCATTGCCGGAAGCATCGGTAAAAATATATCGGTTGAAATCAGTCCTCCTATTGAAAGTAGAATAATTAATAAGGTAAAACAGAATGTAGGTTTTTCGTTCATCGTTAATTCCATATCTAAAAAATATGCAGTCCAACAAAGCTTTTTCTTTGCTGTTTAATATGATGAAAAACCAGAAATTATTCTGCTCTGAATCCGTCAACAGTGTGTTGTCGATTTTCAAACAGTTCACGAAATGAAGATTAAGTCATGTTGAAATTAATGATGCCCATTGTGGGGATTATTTTGTTATGGGGGCCCTGGAGTCCTGCTGCTTTTAGTATGGAAAAAATTGATCATGGAATGTTAGATCCAATGATGCGCTCACTGAATCATACAACGTGGGGATACCAGATTATTAAAGGTGATAAAAATTCACCTGCACGTTATATTGAGCGCTTTGAAGTCCGTTCTGGTGATTGCTTTGCGAATCGTTCATGGAATGACTGTCCTGAAGACAGGGAACGAAGTGAATTATCTGAGAAAAATAAGACAACTCAATCCGGGGATCAACGTTGGTATCACTGGCAATTTTATTTACCTGAATCTTTTATGGATATCTATCCGACTAAAGTAACGTTAGGCCAATTTCATCAGCTTCATTCGCATCCGGCCTGGATGTTTGAATTAAATCACCATGGATATTGGCTTGAGGAGCATCTTCATAGCAGGCACAAATTGACGAAGAAGTTAATTTCTTCTGAGCAGTTGAAAGGGCACTGGCAAGATATTCTGGTATGGGTCATATGGCAGCGTAATCACCAGGGGCGTTTAAAAGTATGAGTGAATCATCATCTTCTGGTTAATTATTATGGCCCGACTATGAGTGCCCATAAAGTGTATTTTAAATACGGACTTTATCGGGCGTTCATTTCTCGTTATCAGCAAAAATATCATCAAAGATTACCCACACAGTGGCTCTACTATGCCAATGTGTGGGTAAAAAATTGCTTAAAGAACGACTGATTCTTCTAGTTGCGTAATTTTTTGAGCCTGCTGTTGGAGTTGGTACATCGATTGATACAGACCATTTGTTTTTCGCATCAATTGATTATGAGACCCTTGTTCCGCGATTTCACCATGACTGAGTACCAGAATTTGATCGGCATGGTTGATTGTTGAGAGTCGATGAGCCACAACTATCATCGTAACTTTTCCCCGGAGATCATCTAAGGCTCTTTGTACCACTTGCTCAGTTTCACTATCGACACTGGCTGTTGCCTCATCAAGCAGCAAGATCCGCGGTGAGCCTGCCAGAGCGCGTGCGATAATCAATTGTTGACGTTGCCCGGTTGATAAGCGCAGGCCACCTTCTCCGAGATGGGTTCGGTAGCCGTCGCTCATTTGCTCAATCACTTGATGTAAATGAGCTTGTCTGGCGGCCTGTTCTATCTGTTGCGGAGTCAGCTTTCTGCCCATATCAATATTATCAAAGATAGTTGAGGCGAGAATAAATGGTTCTTGAGGAATTAACCCGACACCATTACGAAGTGTATCATGATCAAATTGATCTAAAGGGTAGCCATCAATACAAATTTTTCCCTGTTGGGGCTGATAGAAATTTAGTAACAGGCTAAGGAGTGTACTCTTGCCGCTCCCTGTATGACCAACGATTGCGTAAAAGCGCCCAGCCGGGATTTCAATATTGATATTTTTGAGTATCGGTTTACCTTTTAGATAGGCAAATTGTAGATTTTGAATGCTTAGTGCACCCTGTGTCATGTCTGCTGATTGGTGTTCAGAATGATCCACGATGGAGGGTTCATTGAGTAGTGAATAGACCCGGTCTCCGGCTACCATAGCCTGTTGGTAGAGGTTAAAACGTTGAGTAATATCAGCCAAAGGTTCAGTAAATCGTCCCAGATAATTTAAAAACGCATACAGGACACCGATTTCAGCAACTCCCTGAACAACTTGGATACCGAAGATCCAGATGACGCCAACCAAAACAAGAATACTTAACAGACTAATCGCCGGTCGGAGCAAAAAAGAACCAATTTGCACCGTTCTTAAACGGGCCCAATAATAGCCAGAATTGGTGTCATCAAATTGGGCCAGTTTATTTTGTTGCTGATTGGTCGCCTGTATGACAGCCATTCCGCCGATGGATTCGCTTACGACTGCATTAATGTCAGAACGCAGTTGCCGACTTTTCGCAACGGCCGCACCACTTAACTTTTGATATATATAGATAAGCCCGATGACCGTTGGAATTAAGGCCAAGGCAACCAACATCAAATGAAAATCTAAAATAGCCATTGAAATTAAAATACCAACTAAGAGAATCACATTGGTCAATACAATGGATAAGAACTGAACATAAAGATCTTTAATGGACTCTGTATCGTTGGTAATCCGGCTAACCAGCTGACCTGTTCGGGCATGATCAAAATACGCCATTGGCAATTTTAATACATGGTGGAAAACGCGTTTGCGGATATCGAGCACAGCAGCCAGTGCAATGTCTGTAAATTTTAATGTTTGTTGATAGCGCAGAATAGTTCCAATGATTTTGGTTGCAATAAAAGCAATAATAATGGCGGCGATAGGCCAGATAGGGTAGCGGTCAGGTACAATAAAATCATCGATAAATATTTTTGCTAATATCGGTCCTAAGACATCGAGTCCGGTTGCTAATACGAGTAAAAATATTGCTTTTGCGAGTAGGCCCCGGTCAGCAATCACATACCCCATCAGCAGCCGGAAAGTTCCTGAACGGTGTTCAGATGGTTTAGACATGTTGATGAACTCCTATCTGGTTCTCCATTTGTTGATAAGTTGACATACGGGCGTACCATCCATCTTTTTGTGTCAGTTCCTGATGTGTTCCCCGTTCAATGATTTCACCATGTGTCAGAACGATAATTTCGTCAGCATGTTCTAGTGCTGACAGCCTGTGGCTGATAATAATCACACTCTGTAATCGTCTTTCTCTGAGATGAGAAAGAATTTGCTGTTCAGTGTGGACATCGACAGCTGATAGTGCATCATCAAGAATTAATATTGGGGAGCGACTGATTAATGCCCTGGCAATTGCCAGGCGTTGTCTCTGGCCCCCCGACAATGTAACACCGCGTTCTCCAACAAGTGTTTCATAGCCATCTGGGAATTGCTGAATGTCCTGGTCAATTGATGCAATATGAGCAGCTTCATAGATTTCTTCATTTGTGGCATCCGGTCTGCCCATTCTTATATTTTCAGCAATGCTTGTGCTGAATAGAAATGGATCCTGAGGAACATAAGCAAAATAGCGTCTTAACTCACTTAGTTGGTATTGTTCAATGGATACATGATCAATTAATATTCTGCCCGGTTCTGTTTGCCAATACCGCATGATTAATTGTAACAGGGTTGATTTTCCGGCTCCGGTTGGCCCGGCTATTCCCAGAACACGTTGCTCGGGAAGGTCTATACTGACTTGGTACAAACTGGCAAGCTTAGTTTCTGGGTAATTAAATGTTAATCCTTTGATTTTAATTGAGTAACCTTTTGCAACGAGGGTCCCTTCATCAGCAATGCTATCTTCAAGGTTCAGAAGCTGTTGAAGTCGTCCCATGGCTGCATTTCCCCGCTGAAGGATATTCATCAACCATCCAAATGCCCACATTGGCCAAATGAGCTCAGATAAATACATCGTGAAACTGGTTAACTGTCCGACAGTCATATGATGATTATGAATTTGCCAACCACCTGCTAAGAGTGTGATGAGTAATGCTGAGCCAAGGCTTAAAATAACAACAGGCCCATATTTGGCATCGGTGCGTTCAACCTGATACGTACTTTGAGCTGCATGTTCGGCTATTTGATCAAATTGTTGCGCTTCGATTTTTTCTCGCCCCATCGCTTTGATCATGCGGATCCCTATCATCGCTTGTTGTGTTTGTTCATTAAGCGATGAAAATTTTTCCAGCGAATCTTTAAATTGCCCATGCAACAAATTTGAAAGTCGGTAGAAGCAATATCCCATGATAGGGAATGGAATTAAGGCGACAGCTGCAAGTCGCCAGTCAATAAAGACAAACATCATGACCAGGACCATAACGAAGGTCAAAAAGCCATCGAAAGCGGATAAAAAACCTTCTCCGGCAGCCATTTCGATTGCATCGATATCGTTCGTCGCTCTTGCCATCAGATCCCCGGTACTGTGGGTGTTATAAAAAGCTTGTCCCTGATGAGTCAGCCGGTGATAAAAGCGTTGACGTAAAATATTACCCAGCTTATAAGACGTCCCAAAAAGCATGCGTCGCCAACCATAGCGCAATCCATAAACAATAATGGCAGCAAGAACAAGCCAGATGAGATAATGATAACTTTTGGCTAATGAACGTGTTGAAAGTAATAAATCGACTGAACGACCTACCATCCATGGAACCGCCATGTTGATCAGACCAACTGTCACTAACATGACTAGTGCAATAAAATATGTGTGCCAGTAACGACGAAAGAACCAATTAAGATGGCGAAACAACAGCATAACTGTCCTTAGTATTTTGACCTGTATGAATTTTACCTGTCAAAGAATCGATAAACTACTATTAGATGAAATGGAAAAATATAAATAATCTCGATGCGGAATAAGGGAACTTTGTTGGCAAGCTCTTAAGCTCGAGTTCGGTATTGATCCGCTTGCTATATAAAGGCTATGGTGGCGGCTATTCGCGATATGCCCAAAGTGCATTTGATTTGGGTAAAATTCAACCATCAACGATTCATTGTTTCTAGAATTATGGTCAGATTGTATCGATTGTCGAAGAGCTATTGTCATCCTGATGAGTCTGGGCTTATTGCCTTCAGTTATAAATAAATTACTTTTTATAGCCTCGTTGATATAAGGACTGATAGCCAGTATCAACTGGCTATCGATCGATTTATTGATGACGGGCTTTCAGACAGGCAATCACTTCACTTATTGGTAATTTTGCATCTTCTAAGAGTACCAGAAGATGGAAAAGAAGATCTGCACTTTCATTCGTTAGTTCAAAACGATCTTTAATGGTTGCGGCTAGTGCGACTTCAACACCTTCTTCTCCCACTTTTTGAGCCATCCGTTTTGTTCCCCGTTCAAAAAGGTGTGCGGTATAGCTTTCTTCGGGATCAGCGGTGTGGCGGCTATTGATGACTTTTTCAAGTTCGGCTAAAAAGCCAAAATCAGTTCCACTATTATCCCCAAAGCAACTAACTGTTCCGGTATGGCAGGTTGGGCCAACAGGCTCAACAAAGACTAATAGTGTGTCTTGATCACAATCGAGACGCATATCATTTAAATGGAGTACGTTGCCCGATGTCTCTCCTTTGGTCCATAACCGTTGTTTTGTCCGGCTAAAAAAAGTCACTTTTTGGGTAGAAAGTGTTTTTTCGAGAGCTTCTTGATTCATGTATCCAAGCATGAGTACCTGGGCACTGTGACTATCTTGAATGATGGCCGGGATTAGTCCGTTGACTTTATCCCAATCGATTTGTTGCTGTAATGATTCATTCATTGACGAATTACCAATTGTTTTTTAGCGAGAAACTGTTTGAGCTCGCCGATGTGAATAATTTGCTTGTGGAATACGCTGGCTGCCAGTGCCCCATCTACTTCTGCTTCTAAAAAAGCATCTGCAAAATGCTGCATGGTTCCGGCACCGCCTGATGCAATTAAAGGAACCTGGCAAACAGCTCTGACTTGCTGCAATTGTTTGAGATCATATCCCTGACGCACGCCATCCTGATTCATCATGTTTAATACGATTTCACCGGCTCCGCGTTTTTGAACTTCCTGAACCCAGTCAAGCGTATTCCAGTTAGTTGTTACTGTGGCCTTTTCTGAGCCTGTAAATTGTTTAACCTGATACTGCTGCGTTGTTTCATTGTAATAGCTGTCAATTCCGACAACAATGCATTGAACACCAAAGCGATTCGCCAGACGGGTAATGAGGGATGGGTCGGCTAACGCTGGCGAGTTGACTGAAACCTTATCCGCACCATGTTGAAGTGTTCTGGCAACATCTTCTTCGCTACGCAGGCCTCCGGCGACACAAAATGGAATATCAATGACTTCGGCAACCCGACTGACCCAACTTTTGTCAACAACACGGTCATCACTACTGGCCGTGATATCATAAAAGACCAGTTCATCAGCACCTTCTTTAGCGTAGCGTTCAGCTAAAGGAACGATATCACCGATGATTTCATGATTTCTAAACTGAACACCTTTGACGACTTGTCCATCTTTGACGTCCAGGCAGGGTATTATGCGTTTTGCCAACATGCGATAGCCTCCTTCACGGTAAATTTCCCCTCAAGCAGGGCGCGGCCAACAATCACTCCTGAAACTCCGCTCGGATGCAGGGCTGCAATATCATCTAGCGATCCAATTCCCCCAGAAGACTGAAATGCAATTGAAGGATATTGCTGGCACAGATCGGTATAAAGTGAAACATTTGACCCTTGTAATGTGCCATCTCTTGAGATATCGGTACACAAGACATGCTTGAGCCCTTTGGGCTGATAGATGGATAATAATTCGTCGAGTGTCACGCCGGTGTCTTGTTGCCAGCCAGATACCGCTACTGAGCGTTCACCCTGTTGATTAATATTGATATCTAAAGCCAGAACGATATGTTCTGCGCCATATTTTTCAATCCAGGAGGCAACTGTTGTCGGTTCTTTTACGGCTAAAGAACCAATAACGATCCGTTTCGCACCAATTTCTAAAAGATTCGCAATATCCGATTCGCTTCGTATTCCACCACCGATTTGGATGTTGGCTGGTGTATTGGAAATCAGTTCCCGGATGACGGAAAGTTGGCGATCCTTACTATCTTTGGCACCATCAAGATCGACCAAGTGAAGCCAATTTGCACCTTGTTGTTGGTACATACGAAATTGTTCAAGTGGATGATCACTATATGTTGTTTGTTGCTTATAATCACCTTGGTAGAGGCGAACGACTTGTCCACCAATAAGATCGAGTGCAGGGATAATCATCTACATCTCCATGAAATTTTGTAGCAGTTGAGCTCCGGCCGCGCTGCTTCGTTCAGGGTGGAATTGCACACCAAAGAAATTTTTGTGACCGATGACGGCTGAAAATGGTTCGCCGTAGTCACATTGTGCCAGCGTGTATTGACTAACGGGTAAGGCATAACTATGGACAAAATAGAAAAAGCTTTTGTTATCAATACCTTTAAATAAGGGATGATCTGCGGGTTGAATCTGATTCCATCCCATATGGGGTAAAGGTTCATGGCCTTTGGGTTGTATTTTTCGGATATGTCCTGGGATGACCCCAAGGCATTTAGTTCCCTGTTGATTTTCGGCAATTCCGTCTTCGTAGGAATATTCTGTTAATATCTGCATTCCCAAGCATATTCCAAGTAAAGGGGCTTCGACTGATTTGATTACGTCAACCAGCTGATTCTGTGCCAGGTTTTTCATGGCTTCACGTACGGTTCCAACCCCTGGAAGAAAGACTTTCTCTGCCGATAAAATCAAAGACGGATTTGCACTGATTGTTACTTTATAACCTAACCGTTCAACTGCGAAGCGTACCGATGACAGGTTAGCGCACCCTGTATCTACAATTACGTTCATCAGAGGACTCCTTTGCTACTCGGCAAAACATCACTGGTTTTTGTAATCGCCTGGCCAAGCGTTCGGCCAAAACATTTAAAAAGGGATTCAACTACATGATGGGTATTTCCCTGTGTCGCACTCAAGTGAAGTGTACAGTGTAGTGAATCAGCGATTGAACGAAAGAAATGAGGCACCATTTCGGTTGTCATTTGACCGACCTGAGGCTGAGTCAGTGGTGCGTCAAATTTCAGATAGGCTCGTCCGGATAGATCTAAGGCACATTGTGCCAATACTTCATCCATTGGTAAGGTGAACCCAAATCGATTGATTCCTCGTTTATCGCCCAGTGCTTTTTCGAGTGCTTCTCCAAGAGCTAAAGCTGTATCTTCGATGGTATGGTGGTCATCAATGTGTAAATCACCCTTAACCAGACATTGGAGATAAAAACCTCCGTGCGTTGCAATCTGATCGAGCATATGGTCGAAAAAGCCGATGCCAGTATTGATGGTTCCTTTTTCTGGGCTATCCAGATTCACTTGAACTTCAATACGGGTTTCACTGGTTTCACGGAGTACGGTTGCGACACGTGGCCTTGTGGTTAACTCGGTCGTAATGGTTTGCCAGTTATTGTTTTGCTGATGATATAAGATACCCTGAATTCCCATATTTTCAGCCAGTTGCATATCACTTTCACGATCCCCGATTACCGCGGATTGTTTAAAGTCAATTCGCCCTTGTTGCAGGTAGTCTTTCACTAATCCCAGGTTTGGTTTACGGCAACTGCACTGATCTTCGGGGAAGTGGGGACAGATAAGTACATTGTTAAATGTTACGCCCTGAGATTCAAACAGAGCCATCATGGCTTGGTGTGGTTTCTCAAAATCATCGCTTGGATAGCTGTCTGTTCCTAAACCGTCTTGATTTGATACCATAACTAGTCGATATCCTGCTTTTTGTAGTTCAAGTAAAGATGGGATCACGAATGGTTCGAATTTTAATTTTTCCAGCGAGTCGACTTGTTTATCTGTAACCGGTTCATCGATTAATGTTCCATCCCTGTCAATAAAAAGAATCTTTTGCGCACTCATGAAGCATATTCCTTGATTGGTTTTTCGATGATCTTCTGAATCGTCGCTAGTGTTTTTGCCATTTCGACTTCATTGCCAATACTAATACGGATGCTTCGTTTCAGACGTGGTTTATCGTCAAAATCCCGGAGTACGATTTCTTGTTCACCCATTTCTTTAAATAGCTCTGGATCAGAAAAACGCACGAGGACAAAATTGCCTGTTGCAGGAAATACGTGCTCTACGCCTTCAAGAGAGAGCAGCTTTTCGCAGAATTCATTACGAATCTGATTTAAGGTCTGAACTCTTTGTTTCATCTCACCGAGACGATTGGTTAAGACTTCGGTCGCAATATCAGCAATCGGGGTCGAAATTGGATACGGAGCGCTGGTTTTAAACAGCATTTGAATTACGTCCGGGTGGGCGAGGGTAAAACCACAACGAATACCAGCCAGAGCAAAGGCTTTTGATAATGTTCTCAAAATGACTAAATTATCACATTGACTAAGCAGTTCTTTTGCGCTTTTATCGGCTGAAAATTCAATATAGGCTTCATCGACGATAACCAAGGCTTTGTCTTGTTTTGATTTCGCTAATTTTGCGAGCTTATCCAGGTCGACAAGTGATCCGGTCGGGTTATTCGGAGAACAAATAAAAAATAATTTGGCATCGATTTTTTCTAATGCTGAATAATCAGGATTAAATTCTTCATCAACCGGTTGTTCAAGGATATCTACTCCCCAGGTTTTTGCACAAATGCCATACATGCCGTAGGTTGGCGGATTAATCACAATGCGATCAATTCCTGGCTCGCAATAGGTCCGAATCAGAAGGTCAATGGCTTCATCGGCGCCACGACCGGCGATGATTTGATCAGTTGAAACGCCAGAATAGTCTGCATATGCCTGAATAAGTTCCGGGGGCTGAAATTCGGGATAGCGATTGAGCCGTAATTGTGGTTGTGGGTAATCTGCACTATCAGGGCTTTCATTTGCATTAAGCCAGATATTTCCATGTCCGCCAATACGCCTGGCAGATTGGTATGGAGTCAGTTCAATGATTGTTTTACGTGCGAGTTGTTGAGTAGCCATTATGATTCCTCCCCGGTGCGAAGGGTAACGGCCCGGCGGTGGGCACTTAATCCTTCAGCATTGGCTATTTCGATGACAGTTGGAGCTAACTGTCTTAAACCAGATTCACTCAGTTCCTGAACAGTGTAGCGTTTCATGAAGTCGGCTGTTCCAAGGCTTGAATAAGTTCGTGTATAACCATAAGTTGGTAGCGTATGGTTTGTGCCGCTTGCATAGTCGCCGACTGATTCTGGAGTCCATGCACCAAGAAAGACACTGCCTGCATTGTGAACGTCAGGAAGTAGGGCTCTTGGTTGTTCTGTCTGGATGATCAAATGCTCAGGACCATAAAGATTAGATAACCCGATGGCTTGTTGAAGATCTTCGACAACGATGAGTCGGCTATTTTCTAAAGCTTTTTCTGCAATCTGGCTTCGGGATAGTTGCTGACATTGTCGTTGAATTGATAATTCAACGGATTTAGCTTGTTTTTTACTATTTGTGACTAAAACAACCTGAGAGTCAGGTCCGTGTTCAGCCTGAGATAGTAAATCAGCGGCAATAAAATCGGCATTAGCGTTTTCATCAGCAATCACCAGTACTTCAGATGGGCCGGCGGGAATATCCATCGCAGCACCTCTGAAATCATCTGAAACCTGCCGTTTGGCTTCTGTGACATAAGAATTACCCGGGCCGAAGATTTTATCGACTTTGGGAATGGTTTGGGTTCCGTAAGCCATTGCTGCGACTGCCTGCGCGCCACCTACAGCATATATGTTTTCAACACCACAAACGCTGGCGGTATATAAGATGGCATCACTGATTGGAGGCGGTGAGCATAAAATGATGGTTTTACAACCCGCAATGAGCGCAGGAATGGCTAACATCATGACCGTTGATGGTAAAGGCGCAGTGCCCCCGGGGACATACAAACCCACTCGTTCGATTGCACTATAACGTAGTTCACAACGAACTTGTGGACTTGTTTCAATCATTACCGGAGTAGGTCTTTGTGCCTCATGAAATTGGCGGATATTACGACTGGCTGTTTTAATTGCTTGTTTAAAATCATCGCTTAAGCGCTCACTACTTTGTTCGATTTGCTCTTGAGTAATGGCAAGTTGAACATTATTGATTTTATCAAACCGGGCGCAGAGTTCTTTTAATGCTGTATCGCCATCTTTTTTTACTTTCTCGATGATGTCTTGAACTGTTGAACTGATTTGGGCTCCATTAGTGATGGCCGGGCGTTCTAAAACTCGTTCTTTTTGTTGTTCGTTCAGTTGATTCCAGATGATGGTTTGCATGAGATTACTCCATCATTTTTTCAATAGGCATGACGAGAATTGAGCTGGCACCGAGTTCTTTTAGTGCTTCCATCGTTTCCCAGAAAAGATTTTCGGTGCTGACCATATGTACAGCTACGAGGTCTTCCCGACCAGCTAAAGGTAATAAAGTTGGGTTTTCACTACCAGGCATTAATTTAATCACATCATTCAGACGTGCTCTAGGAGCGTGTAGCATGATGTATTTGCTTTCTTTTGCCTGCATGACACCTTGCATACGAAGTAAGATTTTATTAAGAAGAGCCTGATTTTCATCAGATAAGCGATTGCATGACTGAATTAAAGTTGCTTTCGAACGGTAAATGACATCAACTTCTCTTAATCCATTTGCTTCAAGAGTTGCACCAGTCGAAACCAGATCGCAAATTGCATCGGCAAGGCCTGCTCTTGGCGCTACTTCAACGGAACCCGTAAGCATAATACTGGTGTAATCAATCCCTTGTCGGTCCATGTAACTTTTTAAAAGGCCTGGATAGGTGGTCGCAATCCTAAGATTAGCCAGGGAACGTGGCCCCTGATAATCGAATTCATCAGGGACGGCTAATGACAGACGACATGTACCGAAATCTAAGCGAGTCAGTGTTTTAAAGTCAGTTGGTTCTTCTTGTGTTTGTCTCAAAAGCGTTTCTTCTTCTAAAACATTTTCGCCAACGATGCCAACATCGACAACACCATCCATGACTAATCCAGGAATGTCATCATCTCGTACTCGCAAAATATCAATTGGCATATCTTCACAGTGAGCAATGAGCCGTTGTTCTCTCAAATTGACTTTCATTCCGCATTTTTTGAATAAAAGTTGTGAATCGCTGCTGAGACGACCTGATTTTTGAATGGCGATTCGTAACCTTTGTTGTTCTGGCATGGACTTTAATCCTTTATTAAATTAAAAAACCCCGGAAGGATGACCTTCCGGGGTTTTTTAATTTGTCTCAACCACTGGAAGCTCATCGAGTCTCCCAGCATATACTCTCCTGAAAGACCTATTCGGGAAAATGATGGTGATGATGGTGGTTGATAACAAAATTATTCATTTTTGGTCTTTCAGTTAATTCGTTGATATGTAGATAACTTATCAAGTCAAAAATAAATTGCAACTGTTTTTTTATATTTCTTAAAGTAGTGTGTTTTTTAGCCGATATGAAATATGAAGGGTTGATAATCCGAATGAAGGAGAGGTTTATGACGCCGAATGACTTGATTTCTCCTGTCACTCAAAGACCGACTGGACCACCAGTGGGCCCTTATAAACGTGACACTAAAATCAGCGAGCAACCTGATTCACAACACAAACGGCAGCAAGAACAGAAAAAATCGAGATCAGATTCTAATCAGGAACAAATTGATTCGGATAAACGATCGCCAGTAGAAAAGCTAACCGATCATGAGATTGATTTATTTGTTTAGTTGCTAAAACGTATAAAAACCTAAATTGGGATAAGCAATCATGATTGAATTGCTATTCCATAGGCATTTTAATATGGAATTTAAGGCTGATTTCAAGGTGAGTTCTGCATAGTTATCGTTATTTGTGGTCAATGGATTTAACAACGAAATCAGGCTTAATTTTTTGTTTATTGTGAGTCGGAGTCAAGTCGAGAAGAGATTGTTTGCCTGAGCTTTACGTAAAATAATCATTGTATGAAGGGCCAGTTTGCTTATGCATAAAATTCAGATTTAAGATTATTTTATTTGTCTTACAACCTGATCATCTCACCAGCTAATTCTATTAATTATCATGAATGCTTCGCATACTCTGGCTGGTTTATGCCGTTTTTGAGATAATCCCATCATCTCTTCTTAACGGGTCGATTCATTGAAACAGGATTACTTTGCTCAAGATGGCGTGTTGGCGAGGGCAATATCAGGATTCGCTCCCCGACAAGCACAGAAGCATATGGCTGAAGCTGTTGATGACGTATTAGAACAACAAGGTATTTTGTTGGCAGAGGCGGGAACCGGCACTGGTAAAACATTCGCATATCTTGTACCGGCTTTGAATTCCGGAAAACAGGTTGTGATTAGTACTGGGTCCAAAGCACTTCAGGATCAGCTCTTTCAAAAAGATTTACCTACGATGATAAGAGCGTTGAATTATGCTCGTCCTGTTGCTTTGCTCAAAGGGCGCAATAATTATTTATGCGTTGAACGCCTGGCTGGATTCATGCAGGAAACAGGGCGTAGTAATTCACAGTTTTTAGCTGACCTGGTTGCGGTAAAGCAGTGGGCTGTGGGGAGTGATAGTGGGGATATTTCAGAGCTGGGGGCTTTAGCTGAAAAAGCTGATATACTTCCTTTTATTACCAGCACAAATGATAATTGCCTAGGACGTGATTGCCCAAGCTATAAGGATTGCCATCTTGTTAAGGCCCGTAATAAGGCGCTAGAAGCACAAATTGTTGTGATTAACCACCACCTTTTTTTCGCTGATATGGCGGTAAAAGATACTGGATTTGGAGAGCTTCTCCCTCAAGCTGATGCTTATATTTTTGATGAAGCACATCAATTACCTGATATTGCAACTCAATACTTCGGTCAGACATTTTCAAGCCGGATGGTTGGGGAGCTATGTAAAGATCTTGAGCTGTTATATCGGACTGAATTGAAAGATATGGCACAACTGTCTAAAGCTGCAGATAAATTAAAATTGTCAAATCAAGATACCCGGCTAGCTTTTGAAGGGGAAAAGGAAAAAGGGGATTGGCGGCCATTAACTCGCAGACCTAAAATGGCCCAACAGCTCAAGCGATTAAAACAAGATCTTCAGTTTGTTTATGAGTTATTAAAACTCGCATTGTCTCGTAGTGAATTAGGTGACCATTTATTTGAACGAGTGACACAGTTGCAACTGCTACTTAATAAAATGCTTGAAACGGATGCTGTCGGTTTTAGTTACTGGTATGACACAACAAGGCTTCATTTTTCGTTAAATATCACACCACTGAATATTGCAGAGCGTTTTCGCAAGGAACTCGATGAGCGGGATGCCAGTTGGGTTTTTACCAGTGCAACACTTGCCGTCAATCATGGATTTGAACACTTTATCAGCCAGCTTGGTGTTGAGGGGGCTCGTGAACTGATGCTTGATAGTCCGTTTGATTTTGCTCATCAGGCTTTATTATGTGTCCCAAGGTACTTACCTGAACCGGGCCAGCCTCATAGTGAAAATATTCTGGTTAAGCGATTACTCCCAGTTATCGAATCAAATCATGGTCGATGTTTTTTTCTTTGTACCAGTCATTCCATGACAGCACGGATTTCTGCGCTATTGAAACAGAAAACATCACTACCGGTTTTAACTCAAGGCGATGCAGCGAAAGGTGTATTGCTTGAGCAATTTGTACAGGCTGGAGATGCCATTTTGGTTGCAACCAGTTCGTTTTGGGAAGGCGTGGATGTTAGGGGACAAACACTATCATGTGTTATTATCGACAAACTTCCATTTACCTCACCTGATGATCCATTGATGCGAGCTAAAAGTGAAGATTGCCGGCTGAGGGGAAAAGATCCATTTCAGCAAGTTTATTTACCGCAAGCGGCTATTGCGCTTAAACAGGGTGTCGGTCGCCTTATTAGGGATGTCTCTGATAGGGGCGTTGTTATTATTTGTGATAATCGTTTAGTGAACCGTCAATATGGGCAATTATTCTTGGCCAGTTTGCCGCCGATGAGGCGTAGTCGTGACTTATCCGAAGTTCATCATTTTATTCAACAAATCAATCAACATGAGTGATTTCATATTAAGTATTTAGATTTATGAGCGAACAAAAAAAACAAATGGTTAATATTCTCGCAATTGATACAGCGACCGAGGCTTGCTCTGTAGCTCTTCAATGGAAAGGACAACAATTTGAATGTTTTGAAGAATGTCCCCGGGAGCATACGAAAAAGATCCTTCCGATGGTTGAAAGTATTCTAAAAAAGGCCAATGTAAAACTTGAAGCCTTAGATGCGATTGCATACGGACAGGGGCCTGGTAGTTTTACAGGGGTGAGAATTGGTGTTGCGGCTGCGCAGGGGCTGGCGTTTGGTGCTGATTTACCTTTGATTGGTGTATCGACTTTGGCCGCTATGGCCAATCGCGTAATGCGAGATCAGCTGGTTCCCGTGGCTGTTGCTGCTATTGATGCACGAATGGGTGAGATCTATCACGCTATCTATCAACAAAAAGATGGACTACCAGTTCTCGTTGATGAAGAGAAGGTGATTGATGCAGCGCTGTTAGATGAAGATAATTCGTTGAAGGGGGCTGCTGTGGGAACGGGGTGGCTGACCTACCATGAAATTTTATCTGGTAAATATCCTCATGTTTTAAATACTGTTGAGATAAAGCTTCCACATGCTTATGATATGCTTGATATAGCCCAAAATTTATACGATAGTAAAAATATACTTCGTGCAGAGCAGGCAACGCCTGTTTATCTGCGTGATAAAGTGACCTGGAAAAAACTTCCCGGGAGAGAATAATTGGTCAATGTCAGCGGTATTAGCTCAGCACCGTATCCGATACGACCCTCGCGCAAAGGGGCGAAGGTTCGAGGAAAGAAAAAGAAAGCTTCTAAAAAGCACAAACAACGTCTGCAATGTATTGATGATGAATCTGTTTTGGATTCAGTTATTTATGATCTACCCGCAGATCAACGTCGTGGTGCTATAGCAATGTATAATTCTATAAGCGCCTTAAGTCGCCGTGAACAGGTTAATTTTTTATTTGGCGTTGATGTATATGCGTAAATTTACGCTTGTATGGGTTGTGATATCTTCTTTGTTTTTAGTCGCCTGTAGTTCTCTTCCTGAATCAGTGAGATTAGATAGCCATCATAAAAATACAACTTATCAAAATGCGATTTCACCGGCAATGACAGGTCATTGGGTTTCCTGGCAGGGTCAAATTGCAAAAGTAACTAATGAAAAAGCAGAGACTCGTCTGGATATTGTTTATCAGAATTTAGATGAGCAGGGTCAGCCCCAGAATGATAGCAGTCCAGGACGATTTGTCGCCGTAGTTAATCAATTCCTTGATCCTATGGTTTATAAACCTGGCCGGACTATCGCAGTGAAAGGGATTATTCGACATTCAATAGGGATTTTGGTTGGTCAAGCACACCTGCAAGCCCCTGTAATTGATGTGAAAGCGTTTTATTTGTGGCCAAAGGTTAAGTCGGTTAATAATCCGCCAGTGTTTTGTGGCCCGTTTTGGCCGTAACTGACGACCATTCGAATTTCATGTAAAATAGGGCACTCATTGTATTCGATCGATGGCTTTGAACGGTTTATTATATCTTTTTGATGTTTTTCAACCGCTAAGTTTTAAGATTCTAAAATACAGGGATTTGTCTTATGTTACAGGCTATTTATGAGTTACCAAATTATCCAATCATCCTCTCAGCTTGATTCTGTCTGTCAGTTTCTTCGTCAACCAACTACAACACTTATGCTCGATACCGAGTTCGTCAGAACTCGAACTTACTATGCAAAACTGGGTTTATTGCAACTCTTTGATGGGAATGAATGTTTTTTGGTTGACCCGGTTTTATTGTCCCTCAAAAATAGTGAATTTTGGTCATTGTTACAGAGACACCACTGGGTATTACATGCTTTCGGTGAAGATTTAGAGATTTTGAATCATCATGTCGACACCTTTGGTTTATCGGTATTTGATACGCAAATCGGTGCGGCTTTTTTAGGTCATGGTGTCAGTCTGGGATATCAGGCATTGATTGAACAAACCACGGGGATTTTGTTAGATAAAGGCGAATCCCGTACAGACTGGTTAGCTCGTCCATTAACAGAGAAACAGCTTGATTATGCATCGAAAGATGTGATCTACCTAAAGACTGCTTATGAAGCTGTTATTTCACAATTAGAATCGCGGCAATTGTATCAATATGCATTGGATGAATGTACCCGATTAGCACAAAGTCGATGTAAAGATGTCTTGCCCGAACGGGCCTATCTGGATGTTAAAAATGCTTGGCGGTTAAATCGACAACAGCTCGCTATTTTACAACTTTTATCTGCCTGGAGGGTCAACACAGCGATTGAAAAGGACATGCCGGTCAATAATGTCGTTAAAGCAGATGTATTATGGAATATTGCAAAATATCAACCTACCCAAAAAACTGCATTGAAAAATACAGGCATTACACCACAGGCTCTGAGAATTCATGGCTGTAAATTACTAGAACTCGTTAAACAGGGCAGCGATCTGGATGAATCATCATGGCCTTTAAAAATCAAGCGTATGATTGATTATCCAAATTATAAATCGTCTTTAAAATTGGTTCGTGAGTCATTGGCTATTGCTGAAGCTGAAACTACGATTCCTGCGGAAGTATTGGCGCCCAAACGTCTTATTCATGAATGGCTATCCTGGTTGTGGCAGGATAACAAAGAACATGAATCTCATATGAATAAGCCCGTGTTACTTAGCGGTTGGCGAGCAGAAGTACTACCTCATTACTTGCCAGCATGTTAATTGGCTTTATTGCATAAAAAAGTCATCAGCTCCGATGCAAAAACTATGGAGTGATGACTTTTTCATATTATTTGTCTTTTGTCTCTTCAGGAAGAGTAATATTAAGCTCCAGTACCGATAAATCTTTTTCTTTATTGTCTAAAGAAACTTGAATTTGTTCAGGGTCTATATTTACATAGCGTTGAATAACCTGAAGAATATCTTGCTTTAATGCAGGCAGATAATCAGGGCCTGAGCGTTCATTTCGTTCATGGGCGACAATAATTTGTAGCCTTTCTTTAGCTAATTTAGCTGAACCTTTTTTCGGGCTACTACGAAAATAATCAATTAATGACATAGTAAGTTACCCTCTGAAAAGCCGGCTAAACAGGCCTTTTTTTTGTTCATCCAAGAAGCGTAATTCAACAGTATTTCCAATTAAACGTTCTACAGCATCTTTATATGCCTGCCCTGCGTCACTTTCTGAATCAAAAATAACAGGTTCCCCTGAATTAGAGGCTTTAAGTACTGATTGGGATTCAGGAATGACGCCCAGAAGTGGGATTGCTAAAATTTCATTGACGTCATCAACACTTAACATATCGCCACGATTTACCCGGGAAGAACTGTATCGGGTTAGAAGAAGGTGTTCTTTTACTGGATCAAGGCCTTCTTCGGCTCGTTTTGATTTACTTGCAAGCATACCTAAAATACGGTCAGAATCTCGAACAGAGGAGACCTCAGGATTCGTTGTTACAATGGCTTCATCGGCATAATAGAGTGCTAAAATGGCTCCGGCTTCGATGCCTGCTGGAGAATCACAGACGATATAATCAAATTCTTTTTCGGTGAGTTCTTCAATAACACGGCCAACTCCTTCTTTGGTCAGTGCATCTTTATCCCGGGTCTGAGACGCGGGCAGAACATAAAGCGATTCAATGCGTTTATCTTTGATAATTGCCTGATTTAATGTCGCTTCATTATTTATGACATTTACGAAGTCATAAACAACTCGGCGCTCACACCCCATAATGAGATCTAGATTTCGCAAACCTATATCAAAGTCGATTATAACAGTTTTAAATCCCTTCATGGCAAGACCGGTACCGATAGCGGCGCTTGAAGTGGTTTTTCCTACACCGCCTTTACCTGAGGTCACAACGATAACTTTGGTCATATGATTCCTTCAACTCTCTACTGATTTAATGTGGCAAATTTAAGTTGTTGCGCATCGAGTTCGATATAACATGCCTGCTTCCACATAGGTTGTAGGCTTTCTGATAATTGATAATGTCCTGCAACAGAGATTAACTCAGCCTGTAAGTTCTGACAAAATATGGCGCAATCGGTTTGCCCGTTGGCACCTGCGATTGCTCGACCTCTGAGGGCACCATAAACATGAATACTGCCATCGGCAATAATTTCTGCTCCGTTACTTACGCTTCCGATAATAATTAAATCGCAATTTTTCGCATAGACTTGTTGTCCGGAGCGAACTTGTCCGCGCACAATCTTAGGTGGAACGGGTACAGGTGCTTTTGACGCATCTGTTTTTGTATGGACATCATGGCCTGTAACTAATACGGGTATTCGAAGCTCATGTAACAGGATCTTCTGCTCACTACTTTTGCAACCTGTTATTCCAACCATGATGAATCCTGTCGCTTTTATTGTTTCATTAAGTTTAGCAAAATCAATAGACTCATTCACTTGACTGATATTCACAATAACCGGAGCTGATTCAAAAAAATTAGGGGCCTGGGCCATTTTTTTCTCAAGAACCGTTTTAATATGCTGTAAATCAGCATCGGTTAGATGGACAACTGAAATGGTAAATGTAGTTCCTTTTATTTCTATTTCCGGACTCGCCATGGAGTAACTTACCCTATTATTCTAGTCATATCATTCACACATTGTGGGTGTGAAATTAATTTTGTTATAGTTTGCCTATTTATGCGCGACGAAACAACGGGAAGAACATAAAATCATGCTGTGCTATGTTTATAAAAGTTTAAAAAAAGAACAATCCTACCTTTATATAACAAAACGAGGAGATTTTAGTCGTGTTCCAGAACAACTATTATTGATGTTCGGGGAAAGACAACTCGTGATGTCATTAAATTTAGATGAGAATTCTAAATTGGCCATGGTTGATGCAGGTCATCTAAAAGAGCAACTTATTCATCAAGGATTTTATTTACAGTTACCCCCTTCACAGGAGAATCAGCTTGAAGCTTATAGAGCACTTAAAGGGAAAAATAGTTCTTCAAAGTAAGCTTTGTTTTAGTTTGAGCGTTTTAGGAATCTTTTCGTTAGCCCATGCCGGAGATTTCCAACATTATGTTCAGCAATTGCGTACTCAGGCATTGCAGGATGGATATTCACAACAACTGGTTGAGCAGGCGTTTAATGACGTCAAATTTCAGAAAAAGGTCGTTCATAGTGATAAGAATCAACCTGAATTTCGGTTGACTCTGGATACATATATCCCTCGGGCTTTACCAAAGTGGAAAGTTGCAAAAGCAAGAGCTTTGTATAGAGAATATCTACCGTTATTGCAAAAACTTGAAAAAAAGTACGATGTTCAGCCACGGTTTATTGTGGCTTTATGGGGAATCGAGTCAAATTTTGGGCAATTTACCGGAAAGTATGATGTTATGTCATCATTGGTTTCTCTTGCCTATGAAGGCCGTCGTGAAGATTTTTTTAGGCGTCAAATTAATGCTGCTTTGAAGATGATGAAAGTTGACCATGTTTCCCGGGCAATGTTAAAGGGATCATGGGCAGGGGCTATGGGACAGGTGCAATTTATGCCTGGAACATTTTTACAATATGCAGTGGATGAAGATGGGAATGGTCAACGTGATATTTGGAATAGTATTCCGGATGCGTTAGGGGCAGCTGCTAATTATTTACATCATTTGCAATGGCGTTCTGATATGACGTGGGGGCGTCAGGTACATATACCAGTGAATTTTAATTATAAAAATCAATCTTTCCAGTCGCCTAGATTGCTTTCCAAGTGGCAAAAGCTCGGGGTTCGAAGATATGACGGAAGTGATTTGCCGCACCGGGATATAAAGGCAAGACTTGTTGTTCCAGATGATAAGAATGGAAGAATTTATTTGGTTTATACAAACTATCAAGCCTTGTTAAAATGGAACCGTTCTAATTATTTTGCAGTGACTGTCGGCACATTAGCTGATCGCATTGGATATCCGAGGATTATTGAAAAATGACATATCAACATCGGGATGTATTAGGTAATGTATTAGATTATTCTTTGGGTAAGATAGTTTGTGTCGGGCAAAATTATGCAGACCATATAAAAGAGATGAATAGCCCGTCATCTGATCAAGCTGTATTTTTTATTAAGCCTTCTACTGCTGCCTGTTCTCTTTCTCCGGTATTTTCGATTCCTACCCATCAGGGTGAATGCCATCATGAATTGGAATTGGCTGTGTTAATTGGAGAACGTTTAAAAAATGCGAGTGTTGAACAAGCCCAAAATGCCATCATTGCTACAACATTAGCGTTAGATTTAACGTTGCGCAATTTGCAAGCTCAGTTAAAGAGCAAAGGGCACCCATGGGAAAGAGCAAAAGGATTTGATGGTTCAGCACCGATTGGACCATGGCTTAATTATCAGGGTGAAAACCTTCAGGATCTTAATTTACAGCTCAGTATTAATGGTAAATTGGTTCAAAGTGGATCAACAACTCATATGCTACGTGGGTGTGTTGAATTATTATCTCAGGCCAGCCACTGTTTTACATTAGAGCCTGGTGATATTTTGCTGACAGGTACACCTTCAGGCGTTGGCCCATTACACGTGGGGGATCATTTAGTTCTGGGTTTGAACGACGCATTAGTAATTGAGAGCGAGGTTAAAGCGAGTGTCTGACGATCCATTATTCTGGCAACATAAATCATTACATGAAATGAGTGAGGGTGAATGGGAATCTTTATGTGATGGTTGCGGTAAATGTTGTCTGGCTAAAGTTATTGATGATGATACCGATGAGCTCTATTTTACAGATATTAGTTGTCAGTTGCTCAATCAGAAAACGTGTCAGTGTAATGATTATTCAAATCGATTTAAGAAAGTAAGCGATTGTGTGAAAATTAGTCTGCGTCATCTGGAATCGTTTCAGTGGTTACCTCCTAGTTGTGCCTACCGGCGTTTGAAGGAAGGAAAACGACTGCCTGTTTGGCATCCTCTTCTTAATCAAGGTAAAAAATCAATGATGCATAAAGTCGGTGCATCCATTCGGGGCAAAACAATCAATGAATTATTTGTTCAGGGGGAATTACAGGACTTCATCGCATGGTGGCCATTGGATGAATGTGAATAAATATAGACATTGAATCGACAGAAAATATTTCTGTCGATTTTATAAATAAAAGCTTTAATTCTATTGGGGTAGGGGTGTTTATTTTCTAAATTGGCCCGCTAAAATTACGATAGCAATCACCATGTAAATAGCAAATGATAAGATTAGCCATTGTGGCATACTCCAATTTAGCATTTTCCATACGACAGCTGAACAATCACCATGTGGCTGAAACATAAATGGAAACCACTGATTTAGTTTTAACCATTCCGGAAAATTAGGATATGGACTGCAAGTTGCAAAAGGCGATGGATGTAATTGTAACTGTGTATGATGCCAGGCAAGAGCAAACCCCCAACTACTTGACGCTAAAAAGCCAATGGCTCCAATAAATCGTAAGATAAGAACTCTTGGGCCTGTTATTGCGATAAGCGCACTAATAAGTATTCCAAGTATCGCTGTACGTTCGTACACACACATGACACATGGTTCAAGTAATTTAACATATTGGAAATATAGTGCCGCCAGCTCAAATGAGAGTGCGCTTAAAGCTAATATAAACCATGGTAATCGATAAAAAGACCACTTTTTAAAAAGCTTAAAGATCAAAATGATACTCCGGGAAAAAGGGGACGATAGTCCCCTTTATATCAGATTTAGTGGACCAGTGCAGCAGCCTCAGTAGCCATTTTCACTGAATGATGAATCAGCATGCCATTATGATAGAAGAAATCAGTTAACGGCATTAATAGATAATCTACACAACCTAATCCGACAAAAATTAAGACAACTGTGTACGGTAGCGCCATCCATACCATTCGTCCGTATGATAGTCTCAAAAGTGGGGCGAGTGAGGACGTTAGCAAGAATAGAAAAGCAGCCTGCCCATTTGGTGTTGCGACCGATGGTAAGTTTGTTCCGGTATTAATAGCTACAGCCAGCATATCAAATTGATCTCTGGTGATTTGTGCATCCATTAATGCAGAACGAACTTCATTAATGTAAACCGTCCCTACAAAGACATTGTCCGATACCATCGATAAAATACCATTGGCTAGATAAAACGAAAGAAGCTGGGTATGGCCCTCCTGAGCAAGGACCCAATGAATGACAGGTTTAAACAGGTTTAAATCGATGATAACTGCAACGACTGAGAAGAATACAGCAAGTAGGGCCGTGAAAGGGAGAGCTTCTTCGAAAGCGTGTCCCAATTGGTGTTCTTCAATAATGCCTGTAAAAGCTGTTGCCAAAATGATAACTGATAATCCAATGAGTCCAACAGCTGCCAGGTGCAAGGCCAAACCAATAATCAGCCAAACAGCGATGATTCCCTGAACAAATAACTTCACTTTTTCTCGTTTGGTTCGGCGTTGATCTTCATAGGATTCATAATTTTTTATGATCACACGAACGCGCTCAGGGAGAATAGCGCCATATCCAAACCAACCAGTTTTCTCCAGTAAGATACATGTGAGTAATCCACAGAAAAATACAGGGATAGAAACAGGTGCCATTCTTAGAAAAAATTCACCAAAATGCCAGTGTGCCTGTTCAGCAATAATTAGGTTCTGAGGTTCTCCAACCATTGTACATACGCCACCGAGTGCTGTACCTATTGCGGCATGCATCATCAAACTACGCAGAAAAGCCCGAAAGCCTTCAAGATCCTGGTGTGTTAACTCGTCGCTTAGCTCAGAGTCTTCTGTATAGTCATGCTCAACATAAAAATCCTTACCTGAAGCAACCTTATGATAAATAGCGTAAAATCCAACAGCAACACTGATGATGACGGCAATGACCGTTAAAGCATCAAGAAAAGCAGATAAAAAAGCTGCTGCAATACAAAATGCAAGTGAAAGTGCAACTTTACTTTTGATTCTTGTAAGCATTTTTGTAAAAACGAACAACAGTAATTGCTTCATAAAGAAGATGCCAGCGACCATGAAAACTAATAATAAAATCACTTCAAAATTAGCAATTAATTCATGCTTGACTGTCGCAGGTGAGGTCATTCCGATTGCAATGGCTTCAATTGCTAATAACCCTCCAGGTTGCAGAGGGTAGCACTTTAGAGCCATGGATAAAGTGAAAATAAACTCAACAACTAATATCCATCCTGAGACGAATGGGTTAATTGTGAACAATATGGGATTAATGATTAGGAAGGTTAAGATAGCCTGTTTGTACCATCTGGGAGCGGTTCCTAAAAAGTTCCTGGTCAGAGCTGATATGGTACTATTTTTTATCATGATTTTGAGCATTCCTTACAAGAGTGAGTATATCCATAAAATATCAACAGGTTATATTCTAATTTAAATGAAATAGTTGTTCAAAAAATTAGCTTAAAGAGAAAAAGGCCTTAAAATATATGCCAAAGGCAGACTTTAAGACCCTTATCTGTATTAAAACAGATTACATGATATCTATCATGTTGATTTTACAAATTGTTAGTGGACTGCTTCAGGTTCTGTTGGGCATTTAGCCAGTTGTTCTACATGTCCAGATGCGATTTGCTGTTCAAGTTTAACCTCGAATCCCCATAATCGATGCAAATGTTTTAAAACTTCTTCGAGTCCTTTGGCTAAAGGAATATTATTGTGAGGCGTGTATCTGAGTGTCATCGCACGATCCCCTCGAATATTCACATTATAAATCTGAATGTTTGGGTCGATATTCGATAGGTTATATTGATTTGAAAGGGCCTGGCGAATTGCCTGATAGCCTGATTCGTTGTGGATTGAGGTGACTTCAAGATAAGGTTGATTTTGATGGTCAGTCAGATTGAAAAATTTAAAATCCCGGATGACCTTGGGTGATAGAAACTGGCTAATGAAACTTTCATCTTTGAAATTTTCCATGGCGAAATGTATGGTTTCTAACCAATCTTTTCCTGCGATATCAGGGAACCAAAAACGATCCTCTTCAGTTGGTTCTTCACATATTCTCCTTATATCCCTCATCATGGTAAATCCAAGTGCATATGGATTAATTCCATTAAAATAAGGGCTATTATAAGCAGGTTGTGCGACGACATTAGTATGACTATGTAGAAACTCCATCATAAAACGGTCAGATAAATAACCTTGTTCGTGCATGTCGTTTAAAATAGTATAATGCCAAAATGTTGCCCACCCTTCATTCATCACTTGTGTCTGACGTTGTGGATAGAAATATTGGCTGATTTTTCGAACGATTCGGATGATTTCCCTTTGCCAGTTTTCAAGTAAAGGCGCATTTTTTTCAAGGAAATAGAGAATGTTTTCCTGAGGCTCTTCAGGAAAGTGTTTTTCCTGCTTTTCTTTTTCTGTTGATGTTGTCGGTATCGTTTGCCATAGCTCATTAACCTGAGCTTGCATATATTCCTGTCGTGATTTTTGACGAGCCTCTTCTTCGGCTAGTGAAAGCGGGGCAGGTCGTTTATAACGATCAACTCCATGGTTCATTAACGCATGGCATGAATCTAAGATATCTTCAACGGCATCAATGCCATAGCGATTTTCACATTTTGCAATATAGTTTTTCGCAAATAGTAAGTAATCGATGATAGAACTTGCGTCTGTCCATGCTTTAAATAAATAATTATTCCTAAAAAAAGAGTTATGACCATAGCTGGCATGGGCCATGACTAATGCCTGCATGGGCATAGTATTTTCTTCCATAAGATAAGCGATACATGGATTTGAATTAATGACTATTTCATAGGCAAGACCCATTTGCCCCCGTTTATAATTTTGGCTGGTTTGAATGAATTTTTTCCCGAAAGACCAGTGATTATATCCTATCGGCATTCCTACACTGGAATAGGCATCCATCATCTGTTCAGCCGTAATAATTTCAATTTGATTAGGATATGTTTTTAGCTTGAATTTTTCGGCTGTTGCAGCAATAACCTCATGGTATTTTTCAATGAGGTCAAAGGTCCAATCTGGTCCATCATCAAGGCGTTTGGTCGTGATCATTCTCACCTCCTCAAGCAGCTTGCTTTTTGAAAAATTCTCTAAATACAGGATAAATATCTTCTGGTTTTCGAATATGTTGAAGTGCAAAGTTATCATGAACTTGAGCTAATTCTTCATATTCTCTCCAGAGGGTCTGGTGGGCTCTAGCCGTAATTTCAATATAGAAAAAACTGCGGATTAAAGGGAGTAGGGATTGATCAAGTAGTTTTTTGCAAATAGGGGAGTCATCAGCCCAGTTATCTCCATCAGATGCTTGAGCAGCATATATATTCCATTGATCAGAAGGGTAGCGGTCCGCAATAATTTCCTGAGTTAATTTTAATGCACTTGATACGATTGTTCCTCCTGTTTCCTGTGAGTAAAAAAACTCTTGTTCATCAACTTCTTTAGCTTGGGTATGATGTCGAATGAATACGATTTCAATTCGTTCATAATTGCGGGTTAAGAATAGATAGAGCAGTAGATAAAATCTTTTTGCCATATCTTTAGTTGCCTGATCCATTGAACCAGAAACATCCATCAGGCAAAACATTACAGCCTGAGAGTTGGGGATGGGTTGTTTTTGAAACGCATTGTATTTTAAGTCAAAAGTATCAATAAACGGAACTTTGCTAATTCGTTTTTTGAGTTCGTTGATTTCTGTTTCTAATAACCGTAGTTCTTTTTGATGAAGGTCTGGTGTTTTTAATAATTGTTGGTATCTTTCCTGTAATTCGTTTAGTTGTCGTTTCTTCCCGGCAGTCATAGCTGTGCGGCGCAACAATGAATTCTGTAGTGAACGTACAATGTTGATATTTGAGGGGACTCCTTCACTTGTAAATCCTGCTCTGACAGTTTTAAAATCAACCATTTTGTCCATGCTATTTTGCTGCAGATTTGGTAATTCGAGGTCATTGAATAGTATATCCAGATATTCATCTTTAGATATTTCAAACCGGAAATTATCAGTTCCTTCACCTGAATCGCTAGCATTACCTTCTCCAGCACCGCCTCCTGAACCGCCTTGAGGGCGTTCTATTTTATCTCCGGTTGAAAATTGATCGTTTCCGGGTAAAACTCGAGTTCGATCTCCGCCTTCGTCTTGATGGAAAAATGGCTCGGTAATATCCCTTGATGGAATGGTGATCTTTTCACCCGAATCTAAATCCTGGATACTACGGTTATTGACAGCCTCAGTAACAGCTTTTTTTATTTGCTGTTTATAACGGCGGAGAAAGCGCTGTCTGTTGACAGCACTTTTATTTTTGCCATTTAGTCGTCGGTCTATAAAATGAGCCATATACAACCCCCATGGCTAAGAAGATTTGCGAACACGTAAATACCATTCGGAAAGAAGTCTAACTTGTTTACGGGTATAGCCTTTTTCCATCATACGGTTCACAAAATCATCATGTTTGCGTTGATCGTCTGCTGAAGTTTTCGTGTTAAACGAAATCACCGGCAATAGATCTTCAGTATTAGAGAACATTTTTTTCTCAATTACTGTGCGTAGTTTCTCGTAACTTGTCCAATTCGGATTTTTACCTTCATGGTTTGCCCGAGTTCTTAGTACAAAGTTAACTATTTCATTACGAAAATCTTTTGGATTACTAATTCCTGCTGGTTTTTCAATTTTTTCTAATTCAGCATTAAGTGCTGACCGGTCAAATAGCTGACCTGTATCTGGATCACGGAATTCCTGATCTTGTATCCAGAAATCGGCATAAGTAACATAACGGTCAAAAATATTTTGGCCGTATTCCGAATAAGATTCCAAATATGCTGTCTGGATCTCTTTCCCGATAAATTCAATGTAGGTTGGAATCAAATAACCTTTCAGATGTTCAAGGTAGCGGTCTGCAATTTCTTGTGGAAATTGCTCTCGTTCGATTCGTTTTTCTAGTACATAAAATAGATGGACAGGGTTCGCGGCTACTTCAGTTGTGTCAAAGTTAAATACCCGGGAGAGAATTTTGAATGAAAACCGGGTTGATAGCCCTGACATACCTTCATCTACGCCTGCATAATCTCGGTACTCCTGATAAGATTTTGCTTTTGGATCCGTGTCTTTTAGGCTCTCTCCATCATAAACTCGCATTTTCGAATAGACGGAAGAGTTTTCTGGATCCTGTAGCCTTGAAAGTACAGAAAATTCTGCCAGTAATTTCAAAGTACTCGGCGCACAACTGGCTCTGTTCAATTCACTGTTATCGAGTAATTTTTGATAAATTTTAATTTCTTCTGAAATTCTCAAGCAATAGGGCACTTTGACGATATACACACGGTCAAGAAAAGCTTCATTGTTTTTATTGTTCCGAAATGCCTGCCATTCTGATTCATTGGAGTGAGCAAGAATAATTCCTGAGAATGGAAGAGCTGATAATCCTTCAGTCCCGTTATAGTTTCCTTCCTGAGTTGCAGTCAATAAAGGATGAAGCACTTTGATTGGGGCTTTAAACATTTCCACAAATTCCATCAGCCCTTGGTTCGCAAGGCATAATGCACCGGAATAGCTGTATGCATCTGCATCATTTTGAGCAAAATGTTCTAATTGTCGAATATCAACTTTACCAACCAATGACGAAATGTCTTGATTGTTTTCATCGCCCGGTTCGGTTTTAGCGATTGCAATTTGATCAAGGATCGAAGGATAAACTTTTATAACTTTAAACTTAGTAATATCTCCACCAAATTCATGTAGCCGTTTGGCAGCCCAGGGAGACATAATTGTTCTTAAATAGCGTTTCGCAATTCCGTACTCTTTTTGCAAAATATCGGCATCTTCTTCAGGATCAAATAAGGCAAATGGATGATCATTGACAGGAGACCCTTTCAATATATAAATAGGACATTTTTGCATCAAGCTTTTTAATTTTTCTGCAAGAGAAGATTTCCCGCCGCCTACGGGGCCAAGTAAATAAAGAATTTGTTTTTGCTCTTCAAGCCCTTGTGATGAATGTTTCAAATAGGACACTATTTGTTCGATACTTTCTTCCATGCCATAGAAATCTTCAAAGGCAGGATAGCGCGCAATAACACGGTTAGAAAAAATTCGACTGAGGCGGGAATCTTTCGAAGTGTCAATATATTCAGGTTCTCCTATTGCCATCAATAGTCGTTCCGAAGCAGATGCATAAACACTGGGATCGTCTTTACAAAGTTGCAGATATTGTTCTAGAGATAGCTCTTCATAACGAGCTTGTTCGTAGCGCTGCAGATAATGATTGAATATGCTCATAGCATTCTCCCTGACATCGTCTCTATCAGAAATTAGATAGATTGGCGAACGAAAATTGTCATGTTGGTTTCTTTAAGATTAGACTATTAATCGAATAACCCAATAAAAATTAAAAGAAAATAGGTGATTCTGCTTATTTCTGATCTTGATTTCGGCTACCAATGTGCAAATAAGAGTCCTTATAAACTCTTTCCATTAATTTTAGTTTTTGGTTAGTTGGGGGATTTGTCAATGCCTTTTCACTGGTTCACTTGATATTATTTTGAGCATCTTTCATACCGATTTAAAAAAAATCAATATAAATATTGAGAAAAGGATAAAGATGTTTAATAAATTGCACTATCTTGCAACTTAAATTCAAGATTTAACACAGAAATATATTGAAATGAGTTATGAAATGAAATTTGCAGAAAATGAGATGAAAAGTATTTGAAAAATTTAGATATTAAAATAAAGACCAGTTATGAGTACTGGCCTTTATTTAACTTCAATACATGTTAAAAATGCACCAAATTAGATCAGTTTGTCTTCTGCATTGGTGCGTTGGCTTTTTTCAAAGCACCGTTAAAGCCAGCTTGTCGGCCACTTTTATGAAGCTCTGAGCGCTCATAAGGCAAAATATCAATCTCTTTAGTACTTGATTCAACATGCGTTGGTTTGGTCATCGGTGCAGAAGCCTGTCGGCCACTACCGAACATGCCATTTGTTACATGAGATGACAAATCAATGGGCTGTGATTCGATGATTTCTTGTCTTGGGGCATAATCTCCAGATTCATCAGTTAGTATTTTTTGTGGCTGATTTTCTACTTTTGGTGATGGTTCATTGACCTCCATTTCTAGAGGAAGTTGACTTGGTTCTTCTGCCTGAGCTTGACTGTTTTCGGATATTGAAGCTTTTAAAACAGTATCTGAACTAGTCTGTAGTACATCAGATTTAGCAGGCAAATCGTTGATAGAAGCAGATGAAGGCTGTACCAGTATAGATGGCTTATTATCACTGACGGATTCTTCTTTAAATGGAATAACCAGTAGTGTTTCTTCATCAGAAGTTGCGTTTTCATTTTTTTGTTCAATATCAGCTTTAGGTAAATCATTAAAGCGTTTACGTTCGCCAGCATAAGGTGATTGTTGAGAGCGACGACGTCGTCGAGTTGATTTGGATGGATTATCCTGATCTTGCTCTTCTTTAACAGGTTCCTCTGTAGGTTTTAGAGATATATCAGAACCCGATTCATTATTGTTTACCTCTTTTTCTTTTAGCTCAACAGGTGATTCATTTGTTGGTATGGCTGCTGGTGTAACTTGTTTGAGCTCCCTTTGATTTTGCTGAATCTCTGGAACGTCTGATGTATCTTGAGAATTGCTTTCGACCGGTATTACTTCTGGTTCTTGCACAACGACAAGATCTTGCATCCGTATCTTACGGTTCAGATGACGTTGTTGACGTCGGGGTTTTGCAGGCACTTCAGTTTTCTGAGATTTATTTTCTTTATTCTCTTTAGCCTGATTTTTAGTGTTATCAACCTTTTTAGATTTAGCTGAAGCCTTGTCTTGTTTTGGTTTATTCGGAGATTGTTGCTTCCCTTGTACTTTTGTTGGCTGTTGTTTGCTGTCATCAGAAGCTGTAGAAGATTTATTTTTATCTTCTACAGTACGCCGTTTTGTGCGATTCTGCCGACGATTATTCCGTTGTTCTCTGGTTTTGCGCGTCCGTTCTATATTTGATGAATGGCTTGAGTCAACAGTGCTAGGGCTTTGAGAGGCAAGACTATCTTGTTGTTTATCTTCTCCGGAAGCGTTAAAGAGCTTCTGAAGTAGTCGTGAAAACCATGATGAGCCTTTCTGAGCTTTACTGGATTCGATAACCGGAGCAGGTTCAATAGCAGAATAACCTTTAAGTAAAGGTTCTTCTGCTGGCCGTTTTTGTTCATTAACCTTGGGTTGATAAACCGGGCTAGGCTGAGCAGTTATTTGTTCATAGCTTGCTTCATCTGCTTGATCATTAGGGCGAACACGAATCACTTCATAATGAGGTGTATCCATATGTTGGTTTGGTACAACAATTAACCGCACCGAATGCCTTTTTTCGAGCTTATTAATTGCAATCCGTTTTTCATTTAATAAATAAGCTGCAACTGATACCGGAACTTCTGCCCGAACTTCATGAGTATTTTCTTTAAGAGCTTCTTCTTCAAGGAGTCTTAAGATAGAAAGCGCAAGAGATTCGGTATCACGTATGGTTCCCTGGCCATTACAACGAGGACAAATGTGAGTCGATGATTCACCAAGAGAAGGTCGTAGTCGTTGGCGGGACATTTCAAGTAATCCAAAGCGGGAAATTCTACCGATCTGAACACGGGCGCGATCTTGTCGCACAGCTTCTCTGAAACGGTTTTCGACTTCACGTTGATTTTTTACGGGTGTCATATCGATGAAATCGATAACAACTAATCCACCTAAATCTCGTAGTCTGAGTTGCCTTGCTATTTCATCAGCTGCTTCCAGGTTTGTCTGTAACGCAGTTTCTTCGATATCCCCGCCTTTGGTTGCTCGAGCTGAGTTAATATCGATAGATGTTAGTGCTTCGGTCGGATCGATGACGATACTACCACCTGATGGCAGACTAACCTCCCGCTGAAATGCTGATTCAATCTGAGATTCAATTTGGTAATGATTGAATAAAGGAACTTCACCTTCATATCGTTTTACACGACTGATGAAATCAGGCCGGACTAATGCAATATGCTGTTTGGCTTCTTCATAAATAGCTTTATTGTCAATGAGAATCTCACCAACATCACGACGTAAATAGTCACGAATCGCACGAACAATAACATTGCTTTCCTGATGGATAAGCACCGGTGCTGGTTGTGATTGCGCGGCCGTTTTAATTGCGTCCCAATGATTTAAGAGAACTTTTAAGTCCCATTCGAGTTCTTCAGCTGATTTACCGACGCCTGCAGTACGGACAATTAATCCCATGCCTTTGGGGAGCTGTAAGGAATTAAGTGCTTCTTTGAGCTGAGTTCTGTCATCGCCTTCAATTCGTCTGGAAATACCCCCGGCGCGGGGATTATTTGGCATCAAAACCAGATAACTACCAGCAAGACTGATAAATGTGGTGAGAGCGGCCCCTTTATTGCCTCGTTCTTCCTTATCTATTTGAATGATAACTTCCTGGCCTTCTTTGACCGCATCCTTAATGGACGGGCGGCCTTTATAGATATATCCTTCTGGGAAATATCCCCGAGCTATCTCTTTTATTGGTAGGAAACCGTGACGTTCAGCACCATAATCGACAAATGCAGCTTCTAAGCTAGGTTCAACACGAGTAATTTTACCCTTATAAATATTTGCTTTTTTTTGTTCATGGCCTGGGCTTTCTATATCTAAATCATATAGTTTCTGGCCATCAACAAGTGCCACACGCATTTCTTCAAGTTGCATGGCATTGATCAACATTCTTTTCATTCATTCTGCCTTGGTATGAACCAAACAGACAGCTCTACTTGCCTTATAACAGCCAGGCCCTGTGTTTTTTTAAAGTGTAAGGAACCTCTCGGTTGCAACTTTGTCCTTAAGGGCGCATTAATTTGCGTTTCTCTCAAGCTGAATCTTCTTTGACTGTTCAACTTGATGTTAAATCTTTCGCTTTTGCGTTTTAAAGCGGCATTGCTTGCCTGCTTGATTGTTTAATAAATTGTTCACTACATATTACTTAAGTGTCGAAACCGCTATTCTAAGGGGCTTTCGGCAACCTGAGTTCGTACTTAGAAAAATTAAAAAACCAGTACGTTAAGTGGCTTAAATATAGCAAAGCTACATTTTTACAGCAATCAATTTAATACCTATGATATTATATCACCCATGAATATGAAAAATAACGCAGTTCGAATAGTAACCGTCAGTGATGACGAGGCCGGCCAAAGAGTAGACAATTTTTTGAAACGTTTGCTAAAAGGTGTCCCCAAGAGTTTGATTTATCGGATTTTGCGCAAAGGAGAAGTCCGAGTTAACAAAAAACGAATAAAACCCGATTATAAACTGCAAATTGGTGATCAAGTTCGTATCCCGCCTGTTCATGTTGAAGAAAAACAGTCTTCCCATCTGAATATCAATATGAAGAAAATAGGGGAACTTAGACAATGTATTTTGTATGAAGATGATTATCTATTAGTTTTGAACAAGCCAAGTGGCTTCGCTGTTCATGGTGGAAGCGGGTTAAATTTCGGTGTTATTGAGGCACTAAGGGAGCTTCGCCATGATGTAAAATATCTTGAATTAGTCCATCGTTTAGATCGTGATACATCTGGAGTACTTATAATTGCTAAGCGACGTAGTGCATTAAGAGATTTACATCGTCAGTTGAGAGAAAAAACTGTTCATAAAGATTATATTGCGTTAGTTCATGGGAAATGGCCCCGTAGAGTCAAAAAGGTACAAGCACCTTTGGCTAAGAACCTTTTGCGATCAGGAGAACGGATCGTAAAAGTTGATGAGTTAAATGGAAAAGCCTCAGTAACACGTTATAAAGTTGAAAGGGCTCTTGGTGATATGACACTAGTTAAAGCATCTCCTATAACCGGTCGAACTCATCAGATTCGGGTGCATTGCCAGCATATCGGATGCAGCATAGCTGGTGACACTAAATATTCAACATCGGATGAACAGCAAAAAGTCATTGAATTAGGCTTAAAGCGGTTATTTTTGCATGCTTCTCATATTCAGTTTGAGCATCCCCGAACAAAAGAACTGATCCAGCTAGATGCTCCAATGGATGGTCAATTACAGCGGGTAATTGATTGTTTAACTAAACAATTACCGTATTAAGATATAAATAAGCCTATAGAATGTGAGCTGTAGTCTTTTATTGTTACTACAGTCTCTGCTTCTAATGTTAAGTGATGTCGCTGTATTCAAAATAAATTCCACAGGTTTCAAATAACTATTTAATGCGTTAATAATTTTATCCCTTCCATATCAAGAAATCTGGTCAATCGAATTAGTGGCAGGCCAATTAAGCTGTTTGGGTCTTCTCCTCGCATTGATTTGAATAATACAATTCCTTTCCCTTCACTTTTAAAACTGCCTGCACAGTCAAAAGGTTGATCAGCTTTAACATATCGTTCGATTAACTGTGGGGATAATACTCTAAATACAACTTCAAAAGGTTCAACGCAATGTTGTAATTTGTGATTTGAAGTATTTAATACAGCTAATCCCGTTAAAAATTTAACTCTCTGACCACTTAACATCTGTAGTTGATGACAGGCCGTAAAATGATTTCCTGGTTTGCCCATAATGACCTCATTAACAGTGCATACCTGATCACTACCGATAATGATGTGGTCGGTATATTTTGCAGCGAGCGCTTTTGCTTTGGCAATTGATAACCGTGTAACAAGATGTTCTGCAGATTCATCTGGATAGGGTGTTTCATCTATATTCGGGGAATCGTAGTTGAAGCGAATACCTAGTTTTGATAATAATTGACGACGATAAGGAGAACTTGATGCCAGGATGATTTCTTGCCCCATAAAATAATCTCGCTATTCTAAAAACTAGATTGTAAACTCTGTTATATGGTTAAGCGAGAACGAGAAAAAATAGTTTTTTGCTAAAACCCTTTGACTATCAAGCTCTCTAACTATATCATGCGCGCCCTATGCAGAAGGTTAAATTACCAGTTGAGGTCGAACCGTTCCGGGCGGCTAAACGCCGATTGGATTATGAAGGAATTCTACTCAAAGAGCAGATGCCTCGATTAGCGGAATCTACCTTAGCTATAAATAAGGATGCCGAAGTCTGGATTCGATTTGCTATAGATCCTCAGGGGCTGGTAGTCATGACAGGCAAGGCAGTTACTGAAGTAACATTGGAATGTCAACGCTGTAGGGGTGAATTAGTTCAGCCGTTGGTTGTTGAGTTTCAGTATTCTCCAGTAGATCAGAATAACCAGGCAGATGAATTGCCGGAGGCTTATGAGCCTCTTGAACTTAATGAGAACCATGAGTTTCACTTGTATCGTTTGATCGAAGATGAGTTTTTATTGGCTTTACCTTTGATTGCTAAGCACTCAATAGAGTCATGTGGGATTCAGCAAGTAGTTCAAACATTTGGTGAAATTAAAGTTCAGGAAGAAGAGAAGCAGCCCAATCCATTTGCTATTTTACGAAGTTTGAAAAAAGATAATTAGGAGAAAGGGTCAATGGCCGTTCAGCAAAACCGTAAAACCCGATCTAAGCGTGGCATGCGTCGTTCTCATGATGCGATCACTAATAATGCAGCTCTTAGCGTTGATAAAACTTCAGGTGAAACTCACCTGCGCCATCATGTAAGTGCGGATGGCTACTATCGTGGCCAAAAAGTTATTAACAAGTAAGGCCGCATCGTTGCAACATCTAACCTTAGCGTTAGATGCTATGGGGGGCGATTATGGCCCCTCTGTTATTGTTCCTGCTGTCCAACAAGCTATAAGTCATTATCCTTATATCCATTTTTTTCTAGTTGGTGATAGAGCTCAAATCGGTTCTGAATTAGCTTGTCATCAGTTAACCCAGAGTCATCGCATTTCAATCTTACATACTCAAGAAATTATTTCAGATGAAGACAAACCATCGAATGCCTTAAAGGCTGGCCGTCATTCATCGATGCGACTTGCTCTAGAGCAAGTCGCTATTGGTCAGGCCCAAGCTTGTATTAGTGCAGGAAATACAGGGGCGTTGATGGCTTTGGCCCGAAGTGTTTTAAAACCTTTACCTGGTATAACAAGACCGGCACTAATTAGTATTTTCCCAACGCATAAAAATACTCAAACAGTCATGCTTGACCTTGGAGCAAATATTAATAGTGGAGACCAGCTTCTTTTCCAATTTGCGATGATGGGAAGTATTCTGGTATGTCAGCTGTGGGGAATAGATACACCAAAGGTTGCACTCCTAAATATTGGGCGCGAGTCAATAAAAGGAAGTGAGTCTATTAAAAAAACAGCAGTTCGGCTAAAGCAATGTGATTTCGTCGATTTTCGTGGAAATATTGAAGGAAATAGAATTTTCAATGGAGATGTCGACGTCATTGTCTGTGATGGATTTGTCGGAAATGTTGCTTTAAAAACTGCTGAGGGAACAGCTGAGTATGTACTTAAAATAATAAAACAACAACTGTCTTCTAATATGCTAAAACGATTATGCATGCGTTTTTTAATGCCTGAACTTGCAACACAAATTACACAGCTTTCACCACAGCGATATAATGGCGCTTGTCTTTTGGGGTTGGATGGCATCGTTGTAAAAAGTCATGGTGGTGCTAACCAGTCAGCTTTCTTTCGTGCAATCCAGGAAGCCGTCGAATTATATCAACATCAAATTCCGCGGATGATTGGAGAACAACTGCAGGAATGGATGCCTAAAAAAACATCATGATTCTGTGAATATTTACATTTTTTTATGCGTGGATAGATCTATCTCTTCAAAGATGGACTTGGGAAGTACCGCCGAAACGGCTATACTTTCCCCCCATTGGAATTTGATTTGCCGTTTTAATGGTATTAACCCTTTGGGTTTAAACCGAATTTAGAATTAAGTAGGAACTTTCATGTCAAAATTTGCTTTTGTATTTCCCGGTCAAGGTTCCCAATTTGTCGGAATGTTATCTGAGCTGGCTGAGGCAAGTACAATAGTTCAGCAAACCTTTCAAGAAGCTTCTGATGCGCTTGGATATAATTTGGCTGATGTTATTTCAGCAGGACCTGCTGAAAAATTAAATGATACATCAGTCACTCAGCCTGCGCTTTTATCGTGTTCGATCGCTATGTGGCGATTATGGCAAGATCATTCAGATGGTATGCCTGAGTTTTTAGCCGGGCATAGTTTAGGTGAATATTCTGCATTAACGTGTGCCGGTGTTTTTAATTTTTCAGACGCAATAAAATTAGTGGAATTAAGAGGACAACTGATGCAACAGGCGGTTCCTGTTGGAGTAGGGGCTATGTCGGCCATTATTGGGCTTGATAATGACGCTATTATTGCTGCTTGTTTGGATGCAGCTCAAGGTGAGGTTGTATCTCCTGTTAATTTCAATTCACCGGGACAGGTTGTTATTGCCGGAAACAAAACAGCGGTGGAAAGAGCTAATACGTTATGTAAAGAAGCGGGAGCAAAAAGGGCTTTGCCTTTGCCTGTGAGTGTCCCTTCTCATTGTGAATTAATGCGCCCGGCAGCAGAAAAATTATCTAAATATTTAGAATCGATTGAGCTGAACACGCCTGAAATAAAAGTAGTCAACAATGTTGATGTAGCAATTTGTCATGATATTTCAGCAATAAAAGATGCGCTGGTGAAACAGTTATATAGTCCAGTACAATGGGCATCAACTGTTGAATTTATGGCTTCAGAAGGCGTTTCTGTGCTAGTTGAATGTGGCCCGGGTAAAGTCCTTGCTGGTTTAACTAAGCGAATCAATCGAAAATTATCTTCTGTATCAATAAATGATCGTGCATCTTTAGATGCCGCAATTGAAGCTATTTCAAAATAAGGATTAAGTCTAATGTCTTTGACGGGTAAAGTTGCGTTAGTCACTGGTGCTAGCAGGGGTATTGGTAAAGCTATTGCTCTTGAATTAATCAGCCGTGGCGCTACAGTCATCGGAACTGCAACATCTGAATCCGGGGCTGATAAGATCGGTCAATATCTTGGTAGCAAAGGCCAGGGGATGCAACTTGATGTAACTGACGTCGATTCGATCAATAATTTGTTCAGTAAAATAAAAGAAAATTTTGATAGCATCGATATATTGATTAATAATGCTGGAATCACTCGAGATAATTTGATGATGAGGATGAAAGATTTGGATTGGGATGATGTGATCTCAACAAATCTGACTTCTGTGTTTAAATTATCTAAAGCTGTCTTACGTGGAATGATGAAAAAACGTGCAGGGCGAATTATTACAATAGGCTCTGTTGTCGGTTCAATGGGAAATGCCGGGCAAGTAAATTATGCAGCAGCAAAAGCTGGTATTTTAGGCTTTACCCGATCTATGGCGAAGGAAGTCGCATCACGAGGAATCACTGTTAATGCCGTTGCTCCCGGTTTTATTGAAACAGATATGACCCGGGAATTGGATGAAGAACAGCGTCAGAGCATTTTGAGTGAAGTTCCTATGAATCGGCTCGGTTCTGCGGAAGAAATAGCTAAAGTAGTTGCTTTTTTGGCTAGTGATGATGCTGCATATATTACGGGTGAAACAATTCACGTTAATGGTGGAATGTACATGTCTTAATTGTTCAATAAACAATTAAATTTTGTATTTGCCATTATTTATAGTAAAAAATCGTGGCTAAGATTCACCATAAGGGGTTGAAACTTTTCGCGGTTTGAATACACTATCGCAACAACGCAAAAGCGTATTATACAAAGGAAAATTATTGTCATGAGCACAATCGAAGAACGTGTAAAGAAGATTATCATCGAACAGCTTGGTGTTGGTGAAGATGAAGTGAAATCTGAAGCATCATTTGTTGATGATTTAGGTGCTGATTCTTTGGATACTGTTGAGCTGGTGATGGCTTTGGAAGAAGAATTCGATACTGAAATTCCAGATGAAGAAGCAGAAAAAATCACTACCGTTCAATCAGCGATTGATTACATTCTTGCTAATCAAGATTAATCTTCTAAAACAGGTAGCTTTGCTGCCTGTTTTGTCTTTACCTTCTTTCTTTTCCGTTTATGGAGGCTAATCTGTGGCAAAGCGCAGAGTGGTTGTGACCGGCATTGGCATGTTATCGCCGGTAGGAAATACGGCGGAAGATTCATGGAAAGCACTTCTAGCAGGCCAGAGCGGTATCGTACCGATTGAGCATTTTGATACAGAAGGTTTTCCGACTCGTTTCGCTGGTTTAGTTAAAAATTTTGAAGCTGATAAATACATTGCAAAGAAAAATCAGCGCAAAATGGATTTATTTATTCAATATGGGATTGCTGCAGGCTTAATGGCTGCAGAGGATGCGAATCTGTCTATAACAGATGGAAACGCTGATCGCGTTGGCATCTCAATTGGATCCGGTATTGGTGGCTTGGGACTTATCGAGCAGAACCACGGTAATTTAGTCGCAGGTGGTCCTCGTAAAATTAGTCCGTTTTTCGTACCTTCTACCATTATTAATATGGTTGCTGGACATCTGTCAATTATGACAGGAGCAAAAGGTCCGAATATTGCCATGGCAACAGCTTGTACCACTGGTACTCATTCGATCGGCATGGCGGCGCGTATTATTGCATATGGCGATGCTGATGTGATGTTTGCCGGTGGTGCAGAGAAAGCATCGACCCGTTTAGGTATGGGTGGATTCGCTGCAGCAAAAGCGTTGAGTAGTCGTAATGATGACCCTCAAGCGGCAAGCCGTCCATGGGACAAAGACCGAGATGGTTTTGTTTTAGGCGATGGTGCAGGGGCTTTGATTCTCGAAGAGTACGAACACGCAAAAGCTCGCGGCGCAAAAATTTATGCTGAGTTGTCAGGGTTTGGCATGAGTGGTGATTCATATCATATGACTGCGCCACCAGCAGATGGTGCAGGTGCCGCTCTGGCCATGAAAAATGCACTTAATGATGCACATATCAACCCATCTCAGGTGGGGTATATCAATGCACATGGTACATCAACCATGACAGGTGATATTGCTGAAAGTCAGGCTGTTGAAACAGTTTTTGGTGAGCATGCTAATAAGGTTTTAGTAAGTTCAACTAAATCAATGACCGGCCACCTTTTAGGAGCTGCTGGGGCGATAGAGGCTATTTTCTCTATTCTGGCACTTCGAGATCAAATTGTCCCACCGACAATTAACCTCGATAATCCTGGCGAAGGTTGTAATCTGGATTATGTGCCAGGGCAATCCCGCAAGGCTGATTTGGAATATACGTTGTCCAATTCATTTGGCTTTGGTGGTACGAATGGATCTTTGATTTTCAAAAAGATCTAATTGCTACGCGAGTTGAGATTAAAGCCCGATGCCGTTAACATGGCTTCGGGCTTTTTCATCTGTAAAGGAAAAACCTTGCAAGATTTCTGGATAAATGGTCAACCTGGCAATCAAATCGATGCTACAGATCGAGGGTTAATGTTTGGCGATGGTTTCTTTACGACAATGGCTGTTCGATGCAGGCATATAGAAAATCTTAATTATCACCAACAGCGTGTTGAAAACAGTCTTTATCGGCTTGGTATTGATTTTAGTGCTTCTTCGGTGTGGTTATTTGTTAATAAATTAGCTACCTCTTTGGTGAATGGTGGTATCAAACTTGTTATTACCCGTGGTTCGGGAGGACAAGGATATCAGTTACCTGACCCTGTTCATCCGTCTTGGATTGTAACAACGTTTTCTTTCCCAGAGCGCTATAAACATTGGCAAAAAGTTGGGATTCGATTGGGAGTCGCGTCAACCAAGCTTGGTATAGGTTGCTCTTATAGTGATTTAAAGACATTAAATCGATTAGAGCAGGTCGCTATAAAACGTGAAATTGATGTTCATCAGTATGATGACTTAGTTGTCTCAGACATAAATGGGAATATCGTTGAAGCGAGTGCGGCTAACATCTTTTGGCGTAGAGGGCGCGATATTTTTACACCAGAACTTAGTCTTGCGGGTATTCACGGTGTCATGAGGGAAAGGCTTCTGCGACTTTTCGATGAGGAAGAGTTTAAGGCATTTTCATTTCATAAAGGTCGTTATAGACTATCTGAATTGAGATCAGCTGATGAAATTTGGCTTTCTAACAGTTTAATGCCGATTATTCCAATCGCTTCATTTGAAAGGGAAAAGTATAGTGACTTTTCATTCTCTCACTATTTATTAGAGTATTTAGGGTACCCTTTATCGTGAAGAATAAGGCTATCTTTGTTACGACCTTAGTTTTCATATTCGCATTATTATTGATCGGATATAAAGGATATCAATACGGTCGTCAGGTATGGACTCAACCTGTTCTTGAAAAATCTACATTATATACTCTTCCCAGAGGAGAGCGTTTGAGTGATGCTTTTGGCCATCTGGTTCAACTGACAAAGCAGCAACGTCTGGTTATAAAAATCTGGCTTAAAATCCATCCCAAACTGGCTTTGATCCGCGCAGGTACTTACCAATTAGATTCAGGTTACAGTTTTTCAGATATTGCGGTGAAACTTCATTCTGGAAATGTTTATCAGTATCATTTGACATTGGTGGAAGGTGAGACATTTGCTCAATGGTGGCAAGAATTAAAGAATGCACCAGGAATGAAAACTTCTAATGCAAATCCTATACAAATTGCCAAACAGTTAGGTATAGAATCTGGTAGTCTTGAAGGTCTGCTATTACCTGACACATATTATTATACTTTTGGATCTCGTCCGAAAGATATTATCCGCAGGGCTTATCGGGCAATGCAAAATGAGCTCTCTCAGGTATGGCAGTCTCGTAAAGTAGGATTACCGATAAAATCTCCTTATCAATTATTGGTTTTGGCATCGATGATTGAGAAAGAAACGGGTTTGTTAAATGAAATGCCAATTGTATCATCTGTTTTTATGAATCGCCTTCGTCGTCATATGCGTTTACAGAGTGATCCAACTGTCATTTATGGGTTAGGTGCAAAATTTAGTGGTGATTTAACCTGGGCTGATTTAAAAAGCAAAACGCAGTTTAATACTTATGTGATTCGCGGGTTGCCTCCTACACCGATTGCGATGCCAAGCAAACTGGCTTTAGAGGCGGCGGCTCATCCTGCCGATACGGGTTTTTACTATTTTGTGGCAAATGGTACAGGTGGGCATCATTTTTCAAAAACGCTCAAAGCACACAACTTAGCAGTAAGGAAGTATATTTTAAAACGATGAATGGTCAATTTATTGTTATTGAAGGGCTTGAAGGTGCTGGGAAAAGCACGGCTGTCAGGACGATTCAGTCATGGCTCGAGGAAAAGAGAATTGAATATATTACTACCCGGGAACCTGGTGGTACGCCGTTAGCTGAACGTTTACGTGACCTTGTAAAAAATTTTCATGATGAATCTATTACTTCAGAGACTGAATTGCTATTGATGTATGCGGCACGTAGTCAGTTAATTGCCAACAAGATAAGACCAGCTTTAAACGAAGGAAAGTGGGTGATTGGTGATCGTCATGATCTCAGTTCAAGAGCGTATCAGGGGGGAGGTCGCCAGCTTCCTATGTCGCAACTTGATCAGCTTAGAAACTTAGTCCTTGGGAATTTTAGGCCATCTTTAACGTTATATTTAGATATTGATCCTGTACTTGGGCTTAGCCGTGCCAGGCATCGGGGAGATTTAGATCGAATTGAGAAACAGCAAATTGACTTTTTTGAGAGGGTTCGAGAGGTTTATCTCGATGAGCAGCGACGTGATTCTACCATCTTCAAAGTTGATGCTAGTCAGTCAATTGAGGAAATTAACCATCATATTAACCAGATATTAGAGAAATTCTTACAAGAGAATAGAATATGATGGTAGTTCCCTGGCATGAGTCTCTAAAGCAGATACTGGAACAAGGAATATCGCAAGGTCGACTCGGTCAGACTTTACTTTTCGAAAGCGATTCATCTATTAGTGGGTATGATTTATCCAACTGGCTCGTTAAAAGGTTGCTCTGTCAGTCTGAGAGCCAAATAAAGCCATGTGGGCATTGCCACTCATGTCATATGATTGAGGCCGCAACGCATCCAGATCGATTTGAAGTAACGACAGAAACAAATACGATTGGTGTCGATGATATCAGAGAATTAACTGACTGGTCAGTACAACGGCCCCGTTATGGACAGGCAAAAGTTGCACTCATCATGCCAGCCGATAAATTGACGGTTTCTGCGGCTAATGCTCTTTTGAAGATTTTAGAAGAACCGAACTATCAGAATTATTTTATTTTAATCAAGCCATTTCAATCCGCACTTTTACCGACAATTGTCAGCCGTACACAGCGTTTTGTAATTCCGTTACCGTCACAAGATGAAGCTGTTCAATGGCTTAAGGGAAATTTTCATGAAATGACCAGCCATGATTTACTCGAATTGTTGGACTGGATTAGTGATGATCCGATCGAAGTTCAGAGTTTTTTATCAAAAAATGGATTAGAAGTGCTTAGGCTGTTTAAAAAGGCAATTGATGCGGTTAATGCTGGCCAGATAGAGCTATTACAGAAAACGCTTGAAGAACATCACTACATGTTGCATTGGCTAGGAAAGATAATGATACATTCGATGCAACAAAAGTATCTTTTTTCATCTGATAGCCAATCAAAAAGACTACGATCTTTATCTAAACAGCAGTTAATGACGGCATATCAGCAATATATTCAATTGAGTCGGAATCTAAAAGATAATCCGTCTTTGAATTATTCGATGCAGTTATATCCTTTATTATCGAAATTAATCCCAAGAAATGGAGATTCTCGTGCTAATTGATTCTCATTGTCACCTGGACCGACTTAATTATTCAGAGTTACATAAAGATCCTCAAGAAGTTCTAAAGAAAGCTGAAGTGGCAGATGTTGGTCATATTTTGTCTGTTAGCATTTCATTAGATGGATATGAAGATATGCGGCGAAAATTGTCTGGCCTCGAATGTATATCTTTTTCATGTGGTGTTCATCCATTGCATGCACATGAAAGTGAAATTGACTCTCAGCGATTGGGAAAATTAGCATGTGATGATGGTGTGGTGGCAATCGGAGAGACCGGGCTTGATTATCACTATAGTCCTGAAACAAAAGAGATACAGCAAGCAAGTTTCATCGAGCACCTCAAGGTGAGCCGCTTGTTAAAAAAACCGGTTATCATACATACCCGTGAAGCCAGAAATGATACATTGCAATTGCTACGTGCTCATTGTGACCAAAATGTTGGTGGTGTTCTGCACTGTTTCTCTGAGGATTATGACATGGCCATGCAGGCCATAGAGATGGGATTTTATATTTCAGCCAGTGGAATTATCAGCTTTAAATCAGCCAAATCGCTTCAGCAAACATTTGCTAAACTGCCCCTGGATAGGCTACTCGTTGAGACTGATTCACCATACCTTGCTCCGGCTCCTTATCGGGGACAGGAGAACCAACCTGCGTATACACGACGTGTTGCAGAATGTCTTGCACAATTGCATAAGATAAGTTTAGTTAAATTAGCTGATGCCACAACAGAGAATTTTCAGCGCTTGTTTGGTGCAATAAGTTAAGCTGTGATCTGAGACAATTAATTGCCTAAGCTTAGATGAAGTCCATTTATGATTGTCTGGTTTGCTTTTGATGTGGGACTTAAGGCTACCATCGGCTTTCTATAGTGAATGAATTGAATAATATACCTGTCTCCATTTTTATCAGAAAAGGCTTTATGATTCCGAGTAGAATTTATATCGTTATCTGCTTTTGATTAATTATTTGTAGGACTCTTAATGTATTGATATAGGCAGAAAAAAAGCCCGATGCTATTCCTTGCTTCGGGCTTAGGGGAATGGCCCGCGAGGGCCTTGCGCTAATTATTACCAACACAATAAGTGTAGACATACAATTCGGTTTTGCCAGTTTATTTAAACTCAATCACGTCCCGGACCAGTTCTCTTGGTAATCTATTTTTAATTTTACCTTTGAGCCATTTCCCTATACCCAATGTTACTTGTTGGCACACCAGAATAACTTCCCCATTTTTTTGTTCCCCCTGATCATATTTTATGTCTTTCCCCTGAATAAAAGCTTCTGCCTGATCTATAGGCAACTCAAGAATATTCTGAGTCATTTGTGGTGCAAACCGGCTAGCTGCTTCATGGGTTAGTCTGAATTCTTTACGAAATTGAACGGCTAGCTTGAGTCCTATACGATCAAATCTGATTTCATCAGTCATAGATATAATTTTTTGTGGAAACAACCAAAATTCATTCTCGCGAGTCATGAGTTTTCCATAAGAAGGCTCAAGCTCTAAGCCGAATTGTTTTCGAAGATGCTGCAATACTGAATCAGCTTGTTTTTTAGTGGCCGGATAAAAGGGAAGAGGCTTCACTTTTTTAACACAGGGTTCAATGGGGATTTCTGTTTTTTTCCTTAATGCTGCAACAAAAAAACCCTCACAATCATATAAGTGAGGCCATATGTGTAGATAACCTTCTTTGGTTAACGCTTTGTCGGCTGAAGGGAAAAGAGTTTTTAGATTTAGTACTTCTAAAGATTGATGAAAATGATTACAAATATTTAAAACCGCTTGCTGATTTTCAAAATTATTCAATGTACATGTAGAATAGATTAATATTCCACCCGGTTTTAGTGCTCGCAGTGCACTGTTGAGTAGAGTGCCTTGCAGTGTGGCGATCTCCTGAACATGTTTAAGACTCCAGTTATCTAAGGCCTGGGGATCTTTGCGAAGAGTTCCTTCACCTGAACAGGGCGCATCGAGTAATATTCCATCAAAAGTTTCGGGCAGCCATTTACCAAATACATCGGCGTTATAATTAGTTAGAGCAACATTAGCAATACCGCATCGCTGTAAATTGGAAAATAACCCTTTAATTCGACTGGCTGAAAATTCATTTGCAACAATTGCACCTTGTTGTTGTAGATGTGCTGCAATTTGCGTCGTTTTGGATCCTGGAGCTGCTGCTGCATCAAGAATTAAAAGATCAGAATTTTCTTTGAGGTGAGTGAAGAGGGCCGTTACTGGCAGCATTGAGCTTGCTTCCTGAATATAAAATAGACCGCCTATATGTTCCAGAGTATTGCCAAGAGGGAGGGTTTCATCATCTCTTTGCAGCCAGAACCCTTCTGGACACCAGGGAATTGAAGTTAATTCCCATCCTTTTGCAGACATCCTCCGGACAAAATCAGAAACAGAAATTTTGAGCGTATTAACCCGGATGCTCTTGCGAAGGGGGCGCTGGCAATACTCTATAAATTTTGTGAAATTTTCTTCGTTAGGTAATGATTTTTGAACTAATTGAATAAATTCTTCTGGTAAGGTTTTAGACACGGTGAAAAATTAAAGTTAGACGACATATAGGTATTGTAACTGGCTAAGTCAGAAGTGAAATAAGAATTTCTGATGATTTCCGATAAACAGATATGAAGCTCATATGAACTGTAAACAAAATATGTTGTAGTTACCGGTGTCTGTATAGGTATTTTCCCCCTTAATAGGCCCGTATATTATATGTGAACGTGGGTATTGAGGATTTCTTAATATGTACAAAATTAGTTAAAACAACTTGAATGAAATCGGATATCGCATTAAATGCATGTTTCGTTATTGATTGAATCAATCTTTTTATCCGATAAATCTGTCAGGTAAGTTTAACTGAGTTTTTCCAACCGTAGCCTATGGAGGACATACGGGATCAGGGTGAAAAAGGAGTAATTCACAGTGTGAAGGATAGATAAACTTGATATTGTTCATATATAGTTATGATGAATTTACTCTGAAGGTAAAAATCCGTTATAATAAGAACTGTACATAAACACAGTATTTGGAGAAACCAGTGGCAGTTATTGTCAAATACGTTGTAGAACGGGATGGTGTTGAAAAAATGATCTTTACCTCTAAAAAAGAGGCCGATGCATATGACAAAATGCTCGATATGGCAGATCAGGTTGCCTTATTTTTAAAATTTGCTGATATAGGGTTAAATGAAAATCAAGCTGAAGACCTTGGCTTTTTCATTGCAAATAATCGTGCATGTTTGAATGAATTACTGAAAGGTCGAGAGTTCGATCCAAGTCATATTGAAGGCGATTCGAAAGATGAATAAATCTTCGTACTATGAGCGTCTCAGATGTCAATTAGAAACTGTGTGTAGTGAAAACGATCACTGGTTATCAATATTATCAAATAGTTCAGCCTTGTTATGGATGGAGCTTGAAGAAATAAATTGGGTTGGTTTTTATCTACTTTCTCGGGATCGCTTAATTCTTGGTCCATTTCAGGGAAAACCAGCTTGTACTAATATTGAGATTGGCCGCGGGGTTTGTGGGATATCATTTGCTGAAAATTCAATTCAGCGAATTGCTAATGTCCATGAGTTTGATGGACATATTGCATGTGATAGCAATAGCCAGTCAGAAATTGTGTTACCTTTATATTCAAGGGGACATTTGATTGGTGTATTAGATATTGACAGCCCTGCTACAAATCGTTTTGATAGTGAAGATGAAGCAGGACTAGTGATATTGGTTAAATGTCTATCTAACTCGTTATCTGATATAGATTTTTAATAGCTTTTCCCAACTTGGTCACTATAATAACCGAGGCATGTAGATGCTGTGTCCGCAAGTTGTTTAATTTAAGGTTGTTCATGGAAACCGTTAACAAACTCAAAAATAGTAAAGAAGTGATTGCCTATTTGGCAGAGTTATTCCCAGCATGCTTTTTGGTAAAAGGGGAAGCAAAGCCTTTAAAGATTGGCATTTTTCAGGATTTAGCCGAACGGCTTAAAGAAGACTCGAAAATTAGCAACACCTTATTGCGAAGTGCATTAAGGCAATATACATCTAGCTGGCGTTATTTGCATGGTGTAAAGGTAGGAGCTAATCGTATAGATTTAGATGGCAACCCTGTCGAAATCATAGAGCAGCAGCATGCTGATCATGCACAGCAGAAGCTTAAAGAAAGTAAAGAAAAAGTATTTGGTCAAAAGCAGAAAAAGCCAATAAAAAATGAGAAAGAAAATACTCATACTCGTAAGAAATCTGATTCTGATCGTCATCCGAATAAAAAATCAGGTGCGCCTTCTTCCCGAAAAGCACGCGTTATACCCAGTGATGAACTATGCACAGGTAAGCATATCCGGGTACTGGTAGGTAAAGTGCCAATGCCTGGCGTTATCACTGAAATTTTAAAAAACGAAATATCAGTTCAGCTAAATTCCGGAATGCAAGTCAAAGTGAAAAAAGAGCACATTGTTGCTTAGATCTTCTTTAAGAGGCGCCCATTTATGAGATTAATTCGCCCGTTGTTACTGGCGTTTACGCTGTCGATTTCTGTTAATAGCCTTGTTCATGCTGAACCAGTTACAGTAAAAGCTTCGGCTTTACCTCAGCTGAGTCAGGAAAGTCAGCATGCTACAGAGGCTAAGAGAATTGCTGCAATCTATACCCGTTCTCACTATGTTGATGTCGTTTTAGATAATTCGTTATCTCAAAAAATCTTTAAACGTTATCTTAATCAACTCGATTATAATCATGATCTCTTTTTAGCCTCTGATTTGAAATCATTGGATGTGTATCGAAATCAACTTGATGATGATATTGCAAGTGGGCAGCTTTCTCCTTTTTATAAAATTTTTAATCTGAGTATGGAAAGACGTTACCAGCAACTTTCATACTCTCTTCAATTACTTAATCCGAAAATTCCGATGAAATTCACCGGGAATGCACGTTACCAATTTGATCGCCTAAAGTCGCCTTTTCCTAAAGATACAGTACAACAGAAACTCCTTTGGAAACATAAGGTAGAATCAGATGCTTTGAATCTTGAACTCTCCGGGAAAAAGTGGCCTCAAATCGTCAAACTTTTATCCAAGCGATATAATTATGCGCTCAAGCGATTGACTCAGACTGAAAGTGAAGATGTTTTTCAAAGTGCCATGAATGCATTTTCTCGTTCAATTGACCCACATACGAGTTATTTATCTCCCCGCTCCTCTGAACGTTTTGAAACAGAGATGAACTTATCTCTTCAGGGAATAGGGGCTGTTTTACAGACCAAAGATGAGTATACGGTTATTCGCAGTTTGATTCCTGGTGGCCCTGCCGCTAAAAGTAATAAGTTAAAGCCAAATGATCGGATTGTTGGGGTAGCTCAAGAAGGTAAACCAATGGTTGATGTTATCGGTTGGCGAATTGATGATGTTGTTGACCTGATTAAAGGCCCAAAAGGGACATCTGTAGAGCTTGAAATCCTTCCTGTTGGCAGTAAAGCTGATGGTAAAACAAAAATTGTAAAATTAGTCAGGGAAACCGTTCGATTAAAAGATCGCGCAGCTAAAGGAAAAGTCATAACGATTCAAGGAAATAGGATTGGCGTCTTAGAAGTTCCCAGTTTTTATATTGGCTTAAGCAAAGATTCGACGAAAGTCTTGAAAAACCTCGAGAAGAAGCATATTGAAGCACTTGTTGTCGATTTACGGGAAAATGGTGGTGGTGCGTTAACTGAAGCTATTGGGTTAACAGGATTATTTATCCCCAAAGGCCCCGTTGTACAGGTACGTGACCAGCTAGGGAGAGTAAGTATAAATCGTGATACTAGTGGTACTATGGTTTATAAGGGTCCGATGGTCGTTTTAGTTGATCACTATAGTGCATCAGCATCAGAAATTTTTGCTGCGGCAATGCAAGATTATGGTCGGGCTCTTATTGTTGGGCAACAGACATATGGAAAAGGAACCGTTCAACAAAATAGAGGTCTTGGACGTATTTACGACCTTTTTGATAAGCCAATGGGACATGTTCAATATACTATAGCGAAATTCTATCGTATTAATGGTGGAAGTACTCAGCGTAGAGGGGTCATGCCGGATATAAAATTCCCGTCAGCGATTCCTTTATCTAAAATAGGTGAAAGTTCTCATGAAAATGCACTCCCATGGGATCAAATTAAACCTGCTAAGTATCGTAAAATGGATGATTTCACGAAATTGCTGCCTGTTTTAAGAGCTGATTATCAAAAACGTATCGCTCATGATCCTGAATTTCAATATATTATTGCTGATATCAAAGCATATAAAGCACGCAAGTATAAGAAAAGTGTGAGTTTGAATTATCAGGTTCGTAAATCTGAAAGGAGTAAATTAGATCTCAAAGATCTTAATCGTCTTAATGCTCGCTTGAAGCGAGCTGGGAAGAAAACAGTGAAGTCGCTTGCTGATGCCCCTGAGAATTTTATTGCTCCTGATGCTTATCTTGATGAGGCAGCTAGCATTGCTGAAGATTTAGCGCAACATGAAACAGTTAAGAAGATGTAGAAGTAATTTCATTTAATCTGGAATAAAAAATGAGGCCACTTCTTTTTATAAGAAGTGGCCTTTTAAAATATAATCCGTTGACTTGCCCGACGAAGCCTTTCATCTCCGCGTCGGTCGTAACGTTGAGTGGTTGTAACACTTGCGTGTCCCATCGCGTCTTTTACTGTAACGATATCTTCACCATTGGCAAGCATCATTGATGCAAAAGTGCGTCGGAGATCGTGTGGTGCAAAAGAATGAATATCGGCTTCTACCTGACGAGTCTGTAGAATGTGATAAATAGCTTGATCACTAATCCGGTTAAATGTGACATCGTCAAAACGACGAATCCGAGTAAATAGGGGGCCGCTGTAGTTTCCCCGGATTTCTTCAATCCAGTCAGATATATATTTCCATGTGCTATCGGGTACAAAAGCACGGCGCTGTTTATTCCCTTTGCCTAATATGACGATCGTTTTGGTTGTTTTTTCTACATCTTGTATATTGAGTGTAACTAATTCAGAACGTCTTAATCCACAACCGAGCAGTGTTGCGACAATAGCTGCATCACGAAGACCTTTTGCTGTCTTATCTTTTTCTATCGTTTGAAATAGTTGAGTAATTTCTCCTGAGGTGAGTGATCGACCCTTGTCGACTCTACTTCCTCGAATCGACTTGATTTTCTGAATATGCTGATATGTATCTGTATCAATTAATTTCATTGTCCATGCTTCAAGCATGACTCCTTTTACAGCTGCAAGATATGTATTGACTGTTGCTGGACTTCTTCCGTCATGGAGCAGACTTTCGATTACGGCATGAATATGCTGTCGTTTTATCTTATGCCAGGGACATTCAGTTAGATCACTAGTTCCTAATTTTTTAGAAATGATATTTAAAAAAGATTTCATGGTTTGCCGACTTCGTTTTGATTGAAGTGATATTAGATAATTAATCGCTGGATTTTTGGCAATAGGTTCATAAACATCAATCGAACGGGAATGAGAAGTTGGTTGAGTAGATAATTGAGAGTCTGACAAAATAGCAAAATATAGATTCATAAAGACAGGTAACTACCTTAATTCAAATCATATTTAAAAGCTACTTTTTCAAATATCTATTTTAATAAGTAGAGAGGTTTTAGGTCAATCTGTGTGAAAAATATTCGATTTAGTATTAGTTATGGTTAGAATATAACCCTTTTGTATAAAATATCAGTTTATATATTGGATATGATTAGGTAGGTTATTTGGGAACCCAGTAGTTTAGAAAAACTACCAAAGTTTTATAGATTAAATTCTCTGAATTTAAAGTTAAGCTATCTATAAAATCTACGGTGATTCCAGAGATATTTCTTTGGAAGATATCTGCGATTTTGTGATTGATTTGATTAAAATCGAATAAATCAAAAGCTGAGAGCATTAACGATTGTATCGGATTGGTTGGGAAAACTGATGTGCTTTTTCTCAGAGGATAGGTGTTATCTCGAATAGGTTGACGAATTGAATATATTCACTTTTAGTGTTTTATAGTAGTAGATATAACACGTTGAAATTTTCATTCTAATAAAATGAACGGTAGGGAATACCACCTCATTTAGCAATGAAGTGGTATCAGGAAGTATTAAGAGCGTGTGTCTGATATGGCTGAAATAGATTTTGTGTCTTTTACTTTAGGTCTCAGTATAAAAAATATAGTTAGTAAAATTAGCCAGAATGGAATCAAATACACACTAATCCGAATACCAGGTGTAAGATACATAATAACTAGAATTCCAGCCATAAATATTAAACATAGATAATTTGTAAATGGCGCCAAAATACTTGGGAAGAAACTTTTTTTACCATGATCCAATTGATGCTTTCGGAATTTAAGGTGAGCTAAACTGATCATTCCCCAGTTGATAACTAATGCTGAAACAACAAGAGACATGAGTAACTCAAATGCTTTTCCGGGCATAACATAATTGATAATGACACAAATAGCGGTTGCTGCTGCAGAACAGGCTAGGGCAGGGACAGGGATCCCTTTTCGATTGACTTTCATTAATCGTTTAGGTGCGTTCCCCTGCAGAGCTAATCCAAAGAGCATTCGACTATTACAATATACACAACTGTTATAAACTGACAGAGCTGCAGTTAATACAATGACATTTAAAATATTAGCGATTAAATTACTATTTAATGCATGGAAGATCAGTACAAATGGGCTACCGCCCTGGACAACTTTATCCCATGGATAAAGTGCTAATAAGATAGTTAAGGCACCAATATAAAAAATAAGAATTCGATAGATAAGCTGATTCGTTGCTGTCGGAATTGTTTTCTTCGGCTGATCTGATTCTGCGGCGGTTATTCCAACCAATTCTAGCCCACCAAAAGAGAACATAATGACAGCCATCGACATGACTAAACCATGAATTCCTTTTGCAAAAAAGCCCCCATGATCCCATAAATTGCGAATCGATGATTGAGGGCCACCATTACCACTTATTAGGAGGTAAGCACCAAATACGATCATACCAATAATGGCTACTACTTTAATGATTGCAAACCAAAATTCCATTTCGCCAAATAATTTAACATGTAACATATTAATTAAATTAATAATGACGAAAAATGCCAGAGCAGATATCCAGGTTGGGATGCTTGGCCACCAATATTGAATATAAATTCCAACAGCGGTTAATTCAGACATGGAAACAAGGACATATAATACCCAATAATTCCAGCCAGAAATAAAACCGGCAAGATTACCCCAATATTTATAAGCAAAATAACTAAAAGAACCCGCGACGGGTTCCTCTACGACCATTTCACCCAATTGGCGCATAATAAAAAATGCAATGACACCAGCGATGCCATATCCTAATAATACGGCGGGGCCTGCCATTTCAATCGTTTGTGCGATACCTAAAAATAAACCGGTACCGATAGCCCCTCCCAGAGCAATAAGCTGAATATGACGGTTTTTTAAACCGCGATGAAGTTGTGTTTGTTGATCCACTATTAATCCTTACTTGTGGTTCCAAAAATTATACATATCCATCTACAACAAAGATCTCATGACTCAAAGTTCATTTATCATCTTGGGGCAGACAAACTAAATCAACTGAGCAATCAGACTGGTACTATTATTTTTCACTTCTACGATTTTGACCGTCAATTCATCACCCAGCTGATATTTACACTGTCCACTAATGAAAACTTTGCCACTATCTTGATCGCAGTTAAGTTGGTCTTTTACTGCATGTAATTTTGTTGCTGGTATAAAAGCAACGGCACCTGTTTCATGAAGCCGAACTTTAATTCCCCCGCGTGTAACATCAAATAACTGGGCTTTTTGTTGGCTTTTTTGGTTTTGTTTATCCCGATAAAATTCACTATAGAGATAATCAGACATACATCTTTCTGCAATTTTATGGGCCCGACGACATTCACCTAAATGGGTCGCAAGAGCATCGGTTAATGGTGATTGAGCCGATTGCCCTGTGAGCATAGCTTTCAACAATCTGTGATTAAGTAAATCACCATATTTTCGAATCGGTGATGTCCAGGTTCCGTAACAAGTTTCGCCCAAGCCAAAGTGAGGAGCTACCGAAGCACTAAATTCGCTGAAGTTGTAAAATTTACGTAGACGTAAATCTAAATACGTTAGCTGCTTATCATCGAGTAATCTTCGTAATTTACAAAAACCATCAAAAGAGATTAATTTCTCACTGTCCATCTCTATACCGGCTTCTTGGACAATCGTTTCAATCTGACTGACTTTAGTATTATCAAAGCCCGAATGGGTGTTGAATACTGCGAATCCAAAATGATTCTGGAGTGTTTTGGCCGCTGATATATTGGCGGCAATCATTGCTTCTTCAACCATGTGGTTAGCTGTACGACGAGGTTCGCAATGAATATCGGCAACATGGCCATCAGGTGTAATTTCAAACCGATAATCAGGGCGATCAGAAAAAATGATAGCATGTTCTTTTCGCCATGAAATACGTTGTTCTGTTAACTTCTTCAGTGCTACTAATTGCTTTTCTAATGTTTTTGTTTGTGGTTCCCAGTTTGCCTGTTCAGGCTGCTCAAACCAGTTTGAAACATCATCATAATTCAGGCGATGTTTACTTTCGATCCACGCAGCAGAAAATTCCGGGTTTGGATCCAAAGCTCCATCACTTTGAATTTTGAGCTTGCAGCAAAGGACTGGTCTTTTCTGTAAAGGACGAAGAGAGCAAAGATCATCAGCTAATTTTGCGGGCAACATAGGAACGGTATGAGCAGGTAAATAAAGAGTAAAACCCCGTTTTTTTGCAATTTTCTCCAGCGCATTATCTTCACTGATATAAGCACTGGGATCGGCTATTGCAATTTGCAAAATCCAACCATCATCCGTTTCTTCAATGCTTAGTGCATCGTCCATATCCAGAGTTGATTCAGCATCAATGGTGAAAAATTCAGTATTAGTTTGGTCTGATCTTTGTAAACCTTCATCATGGTCCATATGATATTCCGGTAGATCAGATGGAGCATCCCAAGCCAATTTAAATTGTGCAGTTGTTGCTTTCCAACGTGCGAACTGATCATCAGATTTTGCGATAAATTCTTTAATTTCGCAGAAAAAACCACGGTCAGTTAACGGATGACGTAACATTTTGGCAATGACCCAATCATCATTGGCAAGTTTTTCGGTAATATCTTTGTTAACTCTGGCATTTACAGGAAATTTAATTAACGGGTGATCCGCTATCACAGAAGGGCGGTCGTCGCGGTTAAAGTGAATTTGGCCTATAAATTCATCAGTGCCGGCTTCAATTAATGTTTCGGGTTCAAAACTTTGCTTGCCATCATTAGAGTCACGGATTACACCTGAAACCCGATCGCCATGCATGACTCTCTTCATCTGAGCCGGCGGAATAAAATAACTTTTATTCCCTTCGCATTGCAGAAAACCAAAACCTCGTTCTGTTGCTTTTACCTGTCCCTCTGCAGTAGGTAAACTATCTTTAATTTGTTGTTTTAACTGCTGCAGTAATGGGTTGTCTTTAAACATCTGATGAATCCGTAAAACCCTAGTTAGAAGAGCACCAACTATACACAATACAGCATCGCTCTGCCACTGGACCAAATGGGATTATTGGGATTAATTGACCTTAACTATGGATAAAAGAATCTTTTCAGAAAAGAATTAAATCGTGTCTTTCTATCTAAAACGAAGTCTAAAAAGTCAATAAGGATAATCTCACAACAATCTCTTAAATTAGATTAGTGTTGTGTGGTTGAATCACCGATACATAACTCGCCTTCAACCTGTTGAATTGGCAATTCATAGTTACCTGCGTTGCGATCAAGTAAACAGTCAACAGCAAGTTTACCCATCTCATAATAAGGAAGATGGAACGATGTAAGCTGAGGTGTCAGCTTATCAGCTAAAGACTGATTCTCAAATCCGGCTACAGCTATATCGTTAGGGATCTGTAGCCCGGCATGTGCAATTGCCAGATAACACCCTATTGCCATAAGATCGCTGGCACAAAAAATTGCATCAGGGGGCGGTGAAAGATTGAGCAATTCCTGGGTTTGTCGATAGCTTTCATTCCCTAACGTGTGACAAAACCGTATTAATGAGTCATCAGGAACATAATCATTTTGTAATAAGGCCTGCCGGTAGCCATCCAGGCGTTTTTGAGAAGCAACAGAGGATAAATTTTCACCTATAAACGCGATACGCTTGTATCCCTGTTTCAGCAAATGCTGGGTCACTTGAAATCCACCGGATAAATCAGCAGGTATAATGCAGGGGACCTGTTTGTCTGTTTGATAAAAACAATTTAGCATAACTGTTGGTAATGAAGGCGTAAAATTTAAAGGCTCTATTCCTGCATAGGTATTATTTGCATAAATAACAGCACCATAGTTACCACTTTCCAACTCATCAATAAAGGTTTGTTGGCTTTCTCTCATCTTGGAATTTTCAAGAACAGCTACAGCATATTCAAATTCTCTTGCCCGTTCAATTGTTCCTTTAAGGGCACTTAAAAAGGGATCTTTTTCTGCCAGATTATTTACAATAAATGCTATCAAATGATGTTTATTATGGTGGGATGTCGGACGACGAATTTGATATTCGAGTTGTTTAGCTGCCGAAATAACTCGTTCTCTTGTATCGTGAGAAATGCGGACATTATCGGAATCATTAAGGACAATTGATACCGTTGGCTGAGAAACTCCAGCTAAAACAGCAATATCTTTCATTGTAACTTTTTTTTTACGCATTCATGGGGACCTAATGCAGTTCTAAGAAAACTGAAAATTCAGAACAGAAAACGTTTATAGACAGTAAGTTAATGCTATTTAACAGACATATCAGAGTCAATCATAAAACTGTAAAAATAGGTAAGAGAAAGGTAAAGTTTAGTAATAGAATATAAAAATATTATAAAGATTGGTACGACCGAGTGGACTCGAACCACCGACCCCCACCATGTCAAGGTGATGCTCTAACCAACTGAGCTACGGTCGTACAATGATGATGTATGAGACTGGTACGACCGAGTGGACTCGAACCACCGACCCCCACCATGTCAAGGTGGTGCTCTAACCAACTGAGCTACGGTCGTACACAACGCTAAAAAGCGAGGCGTATATTAGCTATAGGATTACCTGTATGCAAGTGTTTTTCAAACAAATTAATTTAATTGCTGATTGTTTAGCCATAGTTCAAACACAATGGCTTAGTATAGAGAATTAATATTGGAAGGTGGTCATGATAAAGTGTACCTAAATCACATTTTTAATCAAAATATAAGAGTTAAGCAGGAATAAGTATTTGGCATAAAAGAGATGATCACATAAGGTAAATATCCGTTAATCGGTTCATCATAAGGTATCTAATAATGAAAGTTGGATTTATTGGTCTCGGGTATTTAGGAAAAGCTATATCACAGCGGTTAATCGAGTGTAGTTATCAGCTTGGTGTATATAATCGCAATTTAGATAAAGCGACAGATCTTGATGCAACTATTTATAATTCACCAGATCAATTGACGAAAGATTGCGATGTAATTTGTTTATGCTTGTTTGATAGTCAAGCGGTAGAAGAAGTTCTTTGTTCTGACAAAGGTATTTTAGCTGCACTTAAACCTGAGCAAATTGTTCTTGATATGACCACCAATCATTATAAAAAGGTGGTTGAATTTGAGAAAATGATATCAGCTAAACAAGCTATCTATTTAGAGTCACCTATTTTTGGTAGTGTTGTTCCAGCCCGTAAAGGTGCCTTAACTATTGTGACGAGTGGTCAGAAATCTGCATATGAATCCATTATCCCATTATTGGAAAAGATTTCGGCTTACCGATTCTATCTGCCTCAAATAGGCCAGGCCAGTCGAATGAAATTACTCAATAACCTGGCTCTAGGCAGTTTTATGGCTGTTTTAGCAGAGATAACTCACTTTGGAGAAACAGTCGGTATAGATAAGCAGGTCCTTTTGGATATTCTTTCTGTTGGCGGGGGAAATAGCGGCGTCTTGAATGCGAAAAAATCTAAACTTTTAGACGATGATTTTACACCACATTTTAAGTCGTCTCTGATTTATAAGGATTTACATTGTTTGCAAGATCTTGCTTATGAAACACAAGAGCCATTGTTGATGGCTGCTATTACTAAAGAAATGTTTGCTAAAACATGCCAGGCTGGATTTGCTGATTATGATTTTTCAGCAGTTTATGCCATGCTCAAAGGTGAAAAGGATAGTGACTGATTTGTTTATGGAAAGAATAAAGCCACATAAAGTGGCTTTATTCACCTGTTATTATTTTCTGCTTGCAACGCCTGGGGTAACCGTTCCACTTTCTACCTGAATTGCCCCGCGTAACATTCCATGAACTAGTTCAGCTGCATCAAATTTAGTCAGTGCTTCATTAGCACCCACTTGATGAGCCCGATCAACACTAATCTCACTTGACAGTGATGTATGCAAAATAATATAAGAATCAGCTAATTGAGGAATACTTCTGATTTCAAAAGTTAGTTCATATCCGTCGAGTCCCGGCATTTCAATATCACTAACTAAAATATCAATTTTTTCGTCACGCTCCGCAGCCTCTTTCATAAGTTGCAATGCATGACTGCCATCAGAACAGACTTCGAAAGGGACCTCGATATAATCAAGTGCCTCTGTTAGTTGTTTTCGGGCAACAACCGAATCATCAACCACTAATATATGATGCTCTCTGAGTTTTGCTTTTTCTCTCGCATCGATATGGGCATGCAACTGATCTTCTTCAGTTGGGAAGATGTGTGATAGCAGCATTTCGATGTCCAGCAACTGAACCATTTGATCTTCGAAATGTGCAACACCGGTAACATATGCATTTCGGCCAACTGCGTCTGGAACCGATGTGATTTCACGCCAGTTACATTCCACAATTCGGTCAATTTTGCGGACTAAAAAACCAATAAGCTGACGTTGGCAATCTGTTACTATAATAAAACAGTTCTCGATTTCGTCCTTTTGAATTGGGCGGTATCCAACAGCCAGAGCCATGTCGATAATAGATATGGTTTTACCTCTAAAAGGAGTTGAGCCAACGACCGCAGAATGGGATTGCGGTATAACAGTAAGGTGCTGATATGGGATGATCTCCCTGACTTTTAATGTCCCTAATGCAAAAGTTTGCCGTTCGGTTAGCTTAAACAGCAGGAGCCCTTGAGGCTGTTGGCCGTTATTTTTCATGACACTTCCTTCATTGCCAAGTACCTAATCTATTATATCAAACATGAGATTAATTGGTTTTTAGATTGTTTGTTCGGGCTATAACTCATATGGAATTCTGATTAAAACTCAAACAATTTACTCTAATAGTTTTGATTTAAGTAAAATCCAGCCCCAAAAATAAACATATTGAGAGTAACAAAGTTTAAAGGTACATACATATCATTTTTCAAGACCTCTCGTAAAGTTGCCTTTGGATTACCTCTTCGCTTACCAGATGGATAATCCGATATGGAAAATGTATTCTGAAATAGTTGATAGAAAAATTGCCAAAAGTTGATGCTAGTAGCTTGAATGACCTGTATTTAAAAGTTCAGATAACCGTTATGAGTTAGAATATGAGAGGATAAACCCCTCATATTCTTCAACTACATTCTTCAATTAACATTGTTCCTGCGCCTGTGTTTGAAATGGGAAGGTGATAAGCCTGATGCAATAGTTCTATATTATCAGATAGAGCACCGCGCATAGCCATCCACATGATAAATTCAGGACCCTGGGCTCCGCCTTGTTTCACAAGATCCAATATTGAAAATCGCGTCAGAATCTGAGGTGCATTAATGAGTTTATCCATGCAATATAGGTCGAATTCTTTATTAATGAATCCGGCTCGTGTTCCTTCTAACTGATGAGATAGTCCACCGGTACCAAAAACAACGACTTTCAAATCAAGTTCGAAGCTCTTTAGTGATTCGCTGATCGCTTTTCCTAACTCAAAACAACGCTTAGGGGAGGGCATGGGATGCTGTTCTACATTGATACAGACGGGGATTACTTGAATATGCTGATAGCTATTATTCGGCCACATCAGTTGTAATGGAACTGTCACCCCATGATCGACTTTCATCTCCTGGCAAATAGTGATATCAAATTCATTTTCAACCAGATAATTACAAATATGCCATGAAAGATCAGAAGCCCCGGTAACTGGTGGAATAGGTTTTATTCCCCATCCTTCATCATCATTGAAATATTGATTTGCTGCGCCAATTGCAAAAGTAGGCTTTTTATCAAAGAAAAATTCTAAACCGTGATCATTATAAAAAATAATGGCTACATCTGGTTGGTTTGCATTTAACCAGCGATGGATTGGAATATATGAATCAAAGAATGATTTCCAATAAGGTTCATTTTGACTTTTTTGATCGATTGCTTTACCAATAGCAGGTATATGAGATGTACCTATTGCACCTATAATATTTGCCATTTTATTTTCCTGCCTTTCTAAGTTTTTCATGAAATTCTTCAACAGTCATACCTGTTTGAATTGCTCCTATATCTTGCATATTCATACCGAAAATACCGGCAAATTTAGCAAGATGATAAATACTACCTCCCTCATCTAAGAGTTTTAGAATATCTTTATTTTTAATTGCTTCTATTTGAGATTTGGATAAATTGAATTTTTTACAATAAGCTAATTCATCATCTAAAAATTCATTCCGGGCAGAGGCTTGATTAAATGAGTAGCACATCTTGTTTAAATTAAATCCTTTACCAGACATTTTCCCATCAAACATAGTTGTTCCTGGAATAATTTCTGGATTAAGTAAATAAGACTGATTATTTTTCATCATTCCTCCCAATATAAGTATCTTGGGTTAATAACGAGTAATTGATGTTGTAATTCTAGTGTCGGTGCTATTTGAGGAATGAGATCAACTAATTGCCCATCATCAGGAATATGTGATTTCATATTCGGGTGAGGCCAATCGGTTCCCCAAAGCACCCGTTTTGGAAATAGTTCAATCAATTTTCGGGCAAAAGGGACTACATCACGATAATCAGGCGGTGTTTGTGTTAATCGTTCAGCACCACCCACTTTAACCCAGAAATTGGGTTGTTCTTTCATGATCTGAATAAATCTTTGAAACGCTATGCCAAGAAGACCTTCTTCAACTTTGGGGCGTCCCATATGGTCAATAACGATTATCATATTCAACCCTGCAAGAAATGATGTAATTTCTTCGAGATCCTGTGCTTCAAAATAGGCAACAATATGCCATCCCAGTGGGCGTACTTTATCGGCTATATGTTGAAAAACAGCACGGGGAACATTATCAACCAATCGCTTTACAAAGTTAAAACGAACGCCCCGGACTCCAGCGATATGCATTTTCTCCAATTCGGAAAAGCTAATGTCTTCAGAGACAACCGCGACTCCACGAGCCTGATTACCCGCAGAAGATAATGCATCAATCATGGCTTGATTATCCGTACCGTGGCAAGACGCCTGTACGATGACATTTCTTGAAAATCCCAGATGATCTCTAAGCTTAAAGAGCTGAGCTTTAGGTGCATCACAAGGTGTATATTTACGTTGTGGAGCATATGGGAATAGATTCTCTGGGCCAAAGATATGGCAATGAGCATCAATTGCCCCTTCCGGTAGTTTAAAGACTGGTTTGCTTGGATTAATATGATATGGTAGATAATCAGAATCCATAATATATGTCCTCCTAAAATTTAAGGCAGTAATATCAGGCGATAATTACATAATAAATATTAATTTTTTAATTTATTAGATAAATTGTTCCACTATTTATAGGTTTCATTTAAAATGATTATGCCGATAACATGAAAGTTCATCATAACGGTGTTCTGAGATATATTCTTGTAAGAACAATCATCTTTTAGGGGTAGCTTCGAATATTTAATATTCGAATTGGAATTGATAAATATTAATTGGTAAATACAAAGGATATACGATAGGTTAATCTGCCATATTTTGTAAGATGTTTAATCGCTCTATATCGGTTCTTAATTAAAAAATATGAGTTATGTTTTCAGAATAGTAATCAGTCAGTTTATTAGTCTCATTGTTTAAATGCTTGTTAGTCGATAAAAATTAATTATTAAGCACATTAAATCGAGGGATAACTATATGAAGGTATGTGTTTGTGGTGCAACGGGAGCATTCGGAACAAAGCATCTTGAAGCAATTAGTCAAATCGAACATATTGAAATCACGGTACTTATCGATTCCGATGGTACAAAGCTTGAAGATTTGCGCATCAAATATCCAAATGCTTTTTTAACAACAGATCTTGCAAAAGCTTTAGCTATGAAAGATCTTGATGCTGTTATTTTAGCAACGCCAACTCAAATGCATGCAAGTCAGGCGATTGAATGTTTAAACAATGGCAAACATGTTTTAGTTGAAATTCCAATGGCGGATAATCTGTATGACGCTAAAAATCTTGTCAAAGCACAGCAGCGTACCGGACTGGTTGCAATGGCAGGGCATATCAGACGTTTTAATCCCAGTCATCAATGGATACATAATAAAATCAGAGCAGGAGAGCTTGTCATTCAACAAATGGATGTTCAAACCTATTTTTATCGGCGAACCAATACAAATGCGAAAGGAGAACAGCGAAACTGGACGGATCATCTATTGTGGCATCATGCATGCCACACTGTTGATTTATTTCAATATCAGACGGGTGAAATTGTCAGTCAGGTTCATGCCGTGCAAGGGCCAATTCACCCAGAATTGGGAATTGCAATGGATATGAGTATTGGGATGAGGGTTCCTTTAGGTGCTATTTGCACATTATCTTTATCATTTAATAATGATGGACCATTTGGGACTTTCTTTCGATATATCTGTGATAAAGGAACATATATTGCCCGTTATGATGATTTATATGACGGATACGACCAGCCTGTTGATTTAACGGATATGACTGTATCGGATAATGGTATCGAATTGGTTGACCGTGAGTTTTTCTCAGCAATAGAAAAAAGGTGTGAACCTAATTCAAGTGTTGGCCAGTGTTTATCTGCGATGGAAACACTTCATCGTATCGAATCATGCTTAAACGAGAGATAAAAAGATGAAACCGAATGAATCAAGTCGGAGTATCGGGCAATTCTCGTGTTATCCGGTTGGTCTGGGGTGCATGAATTTGTCACATGGATATGTCCCAGTTGATGACAAAAGTGCGATAGAGCTACTTAATAAAGCTCTAGATATGGGCTATCAGATGTTGGATACCGCTGCACTTTATGGGTATGGATCAAATGAGAGACTTATTGCAAAAGCTGTTGGACATCGAAGGGATGAATACTTACTGGCTAGTAAATGTGGTATATATCGTGACAGTAATAGGGAAAGGATTATTTGTTCTGATCCTAATACAATTCGTCGAATATGCGAAGAAAGTCTTAGTCGTTTGAATACTGATGCCATTGATCTTTATTATCTTCACAGATGGGATAAAACGACTCCAATTGAAGAGTCAATTGAAGCACTTGCTCAGTTAAAAAAAGAGGGGAAGATCCTTGAAATAGGGTTATCTGAAGTTTCCGCATCCACTTTATCAAGAGCTCATCAGGTCCATCCGATTGCTGCAGTTCAGTCGGAATATTCATTGTGGACAAGAAACCCCGAAATTGCGCTTTTGGATAAATGCGAAGAGCTAGGTGTGGCATTGATTACCTTTAGCCCACTGGGAAGGGGAATGCTAACAGGGCAAATTACACCAAAGACTATATTTTCTGAACATGATATACGGCGAAATATGCCCCGCTTCTTATCCAATAACTTAGTCCATAATTCACAACTTATTGAAGAGCTGGAGCAACTTGTCGCTCCGTATATGGAACATTACAACGTTGCTCCATTGACTCTTGCAACTGTAGTTTTGGCATGGCTACTCACTCGCTCAGAGAATATTCATGTGATCCCTGGAACCACTAATCTGCATCATCTAAAAGAGAACTTTATATGCCCAGAGATTATTATTTCAGATCATTTATATCATCAGATGGATGCGCTTATTAACCAGCATACGGTTAAAGGGGAACGTTACAATTCACTGGCTCAGCAAGATATTGATACAGAAGAGTTCAACTAATCAGGTGTCGGTTGATTTGCAATTAGGATAAGAAATACAAGACACTTCGAATTGATTTTCTTATCTCAATTTTCTATTAACTTGTGTAACCATAAGCAGTTACAACAGGTTTTATGAAAATACATAACCATCAAATAGTTTACGAGTGGTGCGGATAATTGCAGCGTTACGAATAGAATTGTCATGATCAACATCGATGACTACAGATGTTTCACCACTTGGATGTTCGATAGAAATGCGTTTCGGTGTACCTGACGGAGACCAGGCTATCCGGGCTGCTGGAGAATTTTCTAATAAGCATGCCGATGCGACACTGACCGCTCCTAATACACCAATTGAAGCATGGCATCGGTGAGGAATGAATGTCCTTGTTGAAATGGTACCGCCATGTTGAGCTGAGCTAATAAGTGTTAGTTTGGGAACTGACTTTTCTGAAACATCTCCAAGATTCATCATCCGTCCGGCTTTTAAGCGGATACTTTCTAACTTGTTTCTGAGTGATTGGTTATTTTCTAGTTCTTTGCGGGTCTCATTTCCTGAAAGGCCAAAATCTGCTGCTGATAAAATAACAACAGGCATCCCATTATCGATACAGGTTACATTGATACTATCAATTTTATCTGTGGTATGGCCGGTCGGAAGTAAGCTGCCGCAACTGGAACCGGCCGTATCCTGAAAGGTTATATAAACAGGGCTGGCAGGGATGGGAACACCATCAATATGGGTATCACCATGATAGCAGACTTGACCATTTGGTGTCTGAATGTTCTGAATTGCAACCTGGCCTGTATTTTCCATATAGATGGATACATTTGTATTTCCATCTTGACCTTGAATTAAACCGCGTTCGAGTGCAAAAGGGCCGACTCCGGCCAGAATGTTGCCGCAATTTTGTGCATCGGATACCAGAGGCTGATCAACGAACACCTGAAGGAAAAGGTAATCAATATCAATTCCGGGACGTTGCGAAGGACGAACAATAGCAACTTTAGAGGTGAGCGGATCAGCGCCACCGATCCCATCAATTTGCCGTATATCAGGTGAGCCCATAATCCGGAGTAATAGAGCATCTCTTTCATCAGGGAGCCGGGGAAGATCATCTTCTATAAAATAAGCGCCTTTTGATGTTCCTCCCCGCATCCACATGCACGGAATTCTGTCAAACATATCTGAGTCCTTTTGCCGCCAGTCGCTCACGCATATTATAGATATCCAAACCTAGTTCACCGTTTGCAAGTCTGATACGTTTCTCTTCTTCGAGACTTTCTCTTTCTAATGCTAAATTCAGTACTTCTTCTGCCTCGTCACGGCGAACTACAACAACGCCGTCGTCATCAGCAACAATAATATCACCGGGATAAATTAGCTGATTTGCACAAACTAAAGGGCAGTTGACTGAGCCAAGCGTTTCTTTAATTGTTCCTTGAGAAAAAATATGCTTCGACCAGACGGGAAAATTCATTTGCCTGAGAATGCGTGTATCACGGACCCCTGCATCAATGATCAATCCCTGAACCCCGCGGGCTTGCGCTGATGTTGCGAGCAAATCACCAAAGAAACCTGAATTTGAAGGAGAGTGTGGGGAGAACACCATCATATCGCCTTGTTGGCATTGTTCAATTGCAACATGCATCATCCAATTATCCCCTCCGGCACCTGAAATCGTAATAGCAGAGCCGGCAACCGTGACGTCTTGTTGGATCGGCCGCAGATGATCGGCTAATAAACCTCGTCGAGCTTGTGCCTCATGAATGGTCGCGACCCCAAGTTGGCTAAATGCTTCAATAATTTCGGATTTAACTCGATGAATCTTTTGTACAACCACATGTTCTTGCATATGATTCTCCTTTTAAAATTATAATTAATTCATTGGAGCAGGGTTTTTGCATTCAGACGACTGAAGACTCGTCTGGCATTTTCTTCAAAAATCATAGACTTTTCATGAGGTGATAATTTTTGGTTATTATCGATATAGCGCTTTGTGTCATCGAAATAATATCCTGTAGTCGGGTCAATTCCCCGGACTGCCCCTATCATTTCTGATGCAAAGAGAATGTTTTTGGCCGGAATAATATCCAGTAATAAATCAATGCCTTCCTGATGATAGACACATGTATCAAAATAGATATTGTTCAGGGCGGATTCTTCAAGGGGCGGATATCCTTTATCTTGCATGAGTCCTCTGAACCGTCCCCAATGGTATGGAACCGCGCCACCACCATGGGGAATAATTATTTTTAACTCAGGGAAGTCCTTAAATACATCAGACATTACCAATTGTTGGAAGCCGGTTGTATCAGCTCCCAGATAGTGTGAGCCAGTTGTATGAAAACATTCATTACATGCTGCACTCACATGGATCATGGCAGGGACATCTAAATCACACATTTTTTCATATAAAGGATAGAATTCACGGCTGGCTAAAGATGTGTCTTGCCAGTGACCACCAGATGGGTCTGGATTCAAGTTACAGCCGATAAACCCCATCTGTTCAACACAACGAACAAGTTCGGGAACTGATCGCGCAGGGGATACTCCCGGAGACTGCGGTAGTTGAGCAACGGGGGCAAAGTTTTCAGGAAATAGATCGCAAACCCGTCGAATGAGATCATTCTGGTTCTCTGTCCAATACCGACTGGTATACTCATTCCCTAAATGATGACCCATCCAGCTGGCTCGTGGTGAAAATATAGTGAGGTCGGTTCCTCTTTCTTTTTGCAATTTCAGTTGATTTTTAATAATTGATTCTTTGATTTCATCATCACTAACATGAAATTGACCTTTTTCCCCACGAAACAGTGGATCAGATTCGAGTGCTTCTTTTTGATGCTCCCTGTATTTACTTACGCCCGATGGCGTTGTTGTATAGTGGCCATGACAATCGATAATCATATGAGTCAATTCCTCAGACATTTCTTAATGTTAAATATTTGATAAAAAATATTATTAAATTGTGACGCGTGATGTGCTATTTCGTTTTCAATTCGTTGCTATTGATTTTTGCTATAGGTATGCTGTTAAAGTGCTTATTTAAGGAGCAGAATGTGAAAGATAATACTTATAATATCAGGCACTTAAGGGCATTTCTTGCGATTATCGAATGTAAAGGAATTAGTAAAGCTACCGAAAAGGTTTATTTATCACAGCCGGCAATTACTCAGGCCATCTCAAAATTTGAAATATCGCTAGGAAGCAGCTTATTTGAAAGAACAAATACCGGAATGTACCCAACGCAGAGTGGTTCTATTTTTGCGGCCAGGGTAACCCGGGCATTAGACATTTTGCTAAATGGTCTCAATCGCACGCTTGAATATGGGAGCGAAAAACAACGCAATGTTGCTGAATCTTTGTTAAATCTGATTACAACAACACAACTTAAAGCTTTAATTGCAATTGCTGCTTCTAATAGTTTCAGTAGCGCAGGCCGCCAGGTCGGTGTTTCCCAATCATCGTTACATCGCTCTGGGCGGGATCTGGAAAGTTTACTGGAGATCCAATTATTTGAAAAAAGCAGTATTGGAATAATTGCTACAAACCCAGCCCGAATCCTTGCAAAAGCGGCTAAATTAGCGTTTTTGGAACTTAATCAGGCGTGTGAAGAGATTAATGCATTGAATCAGGTCGAAATCAGACACCTTGCTATCGGTAGCATGCCGCTTGCAAGAACATCGATTTTGCCTAAGAGTATAATTGATTTTACGCATTACTATCCAGATGTGAAATTCAGCATTTTTGACGGGCCATATGATGATCTTTTATCTCATTTACGTTGTGGGGACATTGATATATTAATTGGAGCACTCCGAGACCCGGTCCCTAAAGATGATGTTATTCAGGAAAAATTATTCTCATCCAGTGTTGTTATCATTGCACGACCCGATCATCCTTATATGTCACATAGTGAAATTTTGCTGTCTGAATTGGCTCAAAAAGAATGGGTTGTTCCTCATCAGGGAGCGCCAACCCGGGCTATTTTTGATCACCTTTTTATCGATAACCAGATTAATCCACCTGAAAAACTGATTGAATCCAACTCTCAAATACTGATTCGTTCATTACTTCAAAATAGTAATAAATTAGCTTTGATATCTAAACATCAGGTTCAGCAAGAAATTGACTCTGGTTGTTTGTCTGTTATTCCTTTTTCTCTAAACCATGCCTGTCGGGCCATCGGTATTACGACCCGAAAGAATTGGAAACCGACTGCCAGTCAAAAACTGTTTCTTGATATTCTAAAAAGACAAGGCAAACAGTTAATTAAAACATATGACAATGAACTGTAGCTTCACGGCTTGAGTTCTTCGTAGTCCAGGCCGACATATTGTTCAGCAATCATCTGCAAACCTGTCGGACTATTTAAAAAGTATTCAAGCTCGGAATGATCTAATTTTTCAGCGATACCCGAAACTGTTTCTTTATGATTGAATTGATGGAGCATATTGGTCATCCACCAAGAGAAACGTTCAGCATGCCAAACCCTGCGTAAACAAATTGCTGAATATTGTTGAATACAATGAGTATCGCCTTCATGATAGACTCGTTTCATAATTTTATATAATGTTGCAACGTCAGAAGCTGCTAAATTCAGGCCTTTGGCTCCTGCTGGAGGCACAATATGGGCTGCGTCTCCGACAAGAAATAATCGTTGGTATTGCATAGGTTCACAGACAAATGATCTTAAAGGAACAATGCTTTTTTCAATACTTGGACCTGTAATAAGTTTTACAGCATAATCCTGAGGTAGTCGCTTCTTTAACTCATCCCAAAACAACTCATCGCTCCACTGCTCAATCTTATCTGTTGCTGGAACTTGAATATAGTATCGTGACCGTTTAGTGGATCGCTGACTGGCAAGGGCAAACCCCCTGTGGTGTTTACAATATATTAATTCATGGTGCACTGGTGGGGTATCACTGAGTAATCCGAGCCAACCAAAAGAATATACCTGCTCATATTCTTTTCGAATAGAGTCAGGAATAGATTGCCGAGATATGCCGTGATATCCATCACAACCCGCAATATAGTCACAACTGATTTGATATTTTTCACCTTTATATCCCAAATGTACCGTTGGCGAATCAGAATTAATATCTGTTAACTGAGAAACAGGGGCATTATAAAAGGTGGTAAGGTTGGCGTTTTGGCGAGCATTCATTAGATCCCTGGTAATTTCTGTTTGGCCATAGCATGTTACAACTTTTCCATGGGTCAGGGTTTTTAAGTCAATATGAGTTAGTTTCCCTTCAATACTAATATCAAATCCATTGTGAATAATTCCTTCCTTTTCCATTCTTTGATCACAATGAGCTTCATGAACAAGCTGAACGAATCCTTGTTCTAAGATACCTGCTCGAATTCTGGATAATACATGTTCTTTTGATGTTCGCTCAATAATAATGTTATCAATCCCTTGTGCGGCTAGTAATTGGCCTAATAATAATCCTGAAGGGCCAGCGCCAATAATAGCGACCTGTGTTGAGAGCTTATTCATTTTGTGATCCTCTGGATATCATTGAGTTTATTTATCATCTATGATAATGAGGTTTCATAACATTCATAAAATCGAGAAATTCTTGTAGTTTTTAATCAAATCAGTGATAGGAAGATGTGATGAAAACAGAATTTATTCCAAAATTTTATTTATATGGAGATATAGAAGATAATTTTAATGATGAGGTTATCCATATAGAGTCTATTTCAGATAGAAGTAAAAAAGAATGTTGGGAAATCAGGCCGCATATCCACAAAAACTTATGTCAGATTATTATCATAATCAATGGAAACGTATCTGCATTACTTGATAATGAACGCTTTAATACAAGAAGCGAATCTGTAATTATTATTCCTTCTGGAGTAATACATAGCTTTGTTTTCTTTCCAGATACACAAGGGTATGTTCTAACAATAGATGAAAAATTGGCAAATCGTTTATCTGATTCAAAAGCAAAACAATACTTAACTTTTGTCACAAAAAGACAAAGTGTTCTAAGCTTTAAAAGTGATTCTCAGTACTTCTTGCCCTTAAGAACATATTTTAAACATCTGTATAATGAGTTTAATACTCGGCATACAACTAAGTGTTTTTCAATGGAGTGGATGACTAAATTAATCTTGATGACGATATATAGAGAGATGGAAAATGAATATAATATTCAAAATATTCAAGTGGTTGATAACACTTTTGATGAGTTTTCTAATTTGATTGAATCCCATTATCAGAGTCAGTGGCCTGTTTCAAAATATTCAGAAGTGCTAGGCGTTTCTATTTCGACATTGAACCGTCTTTGCCGAAGAGAAAAAGGGAATACAGCTAAACAGCTGATTAATGAACGATTGTTAATTGAAGCTATACGATATCTAACATATAGTCAGTATCGCATAGAACAAATTGCTTATAAATTAGGATTTGAAGATCCAGCATATTTTTCTCGTTTTTTTAAACTAAAGTCAGGTATTAGTCCTAAAAACTATAGAGGTATTCATTCGAATAATGAAAAAGCAATAACATAATGCGAATAACAATTCCTATTTGTTTTTTGTTAAAATTATTCATTTTATATATTTTTAATTGACATGACGAATAAAGTCACTGACTTTAAAATATCTAATAAATAATAATATTTAAAAAATCGAGAGGATAGATCCTATGCCTGTAAAAATTCTTAATAAATCACCTTGGGAAGGGAAATTATTCACTGGAGAATGGGTAACTCATACAAATATACGTGATGTAATGGAACCTGCAACTTTAAAAACAATGACTCAGACAGCGATAGCCTCAGCTAACGATATAAATAAAGCGTGTCATAATGCACGAATAGCACAGAAAAAGTGGGGTAATATATCACCTGATGAGCGTTCTGTTTTATTTCTTAATGCTGCTGGTTATTTAGAAAAACATATGGATGAACTGGCACTTATTATTGCCCGGGAAACGGGGGGAATTCTAGCTAAAGGCTTGTTTGAACTTCAGATTGCAATATCTATTTTAAGGCTATCCGCTAATTTAGCGGTTCAGCCAAACGGTTTAGTACTTGCTTCATCACCAGATCGGGAGTCAATTGCTAAACGTATTCCATTGGGGGTTGTGGGCGTAATTTCACCATTTAATTTTCCACTTATATTATCAATACGATCGGTTGCTCCAGCTTTAGCATTAGGAAATGCAGTTGTCTCTAAACCAGATCCTCAAACTCCACTTTCAGGTGGGTATATATTAGCGATGGCATTTGAATTTGCCGGTTTTCCAAAAGGAGTCTATCAGGTTTGTCCCGGTGATAAAGATGCTGGAGAAGCACTTTGCAGCGCCAAAGAAGTTGCCATGATTGCATTTACTGGTTCTACTTCAGCCGGCCGTTCAGTGGGTGAAATATGTGGAAGAAATTTAAAAAAAGTAATCTTAGAATTAGGTGGTAAAAACTCATTAATTATACTTGATGATGCAAATCTGGATCAGGCGGTTAACAATATTGCCTGGGGCAGCTACATGCATCAAGGGCAGATTTGCATGACTTCAGGAAGGATTCTTGTTCACGAGTCAGTAGCTGAGCGATTAACGGAAAAACTGATTAAAAAAGCAAATGAGCTAAAAGTGGGTGATCCTGCAACAGAGCAGGTCGCTCTGGGCCCGCTCATAAATGATCGGCAACTGCAGCGGGTTCATAATATTGTTCTGGAGAGTATAGAGTCGGGAGCTAAACTCGTTGCTGGGGGAACTTATGAAAAGTTGTTCTACAGGCCAACAGTTTTAACGGATGTAGAGCCAGGAATGAAAGCTTTTGATGAAGAGATATTTGGTCCGGTAGCTTCTATTACAACGTTTAAGACCGATGAGGAGGCTATTCAACTTGCTTCTTTAACCGAATATGGCTTATCCGCGGCTATCATATCGCCTGATTTAGCACGGGCAAGACGACTAGGAAATCAATTGGATGTTGGATTACTTCATATTAATGATCAGACAGTCAATGATGAAGGCGTTAATCCATTTGGCGGAACAGGTGCATCAGGAAACGGTCAAAGTGTCGGGGGACCTAATAATATTGATTTGTACACACATTGGAAATGGATTACAGAAAAAGATACACCTATCCAATTTCCATTCTGATGATAATATACCACTTTTAGATTGTATGATTGTTTACTAAATCATCCAGAAAATAAGGTCAATAATTATTGTTGACCTTATTTTTATAATCTGTTTAAGTAGAATTTCTATGTATCTTTTAAGGATGAATTATGTTGTTTAATTAAACTGTCTTTTAAAACTTTACCCGCTGCATTTCTTGGTAATTCATCTAAATAATAGATATATTTAGGTAATTTATAACGCGCCAGATATTTCTCTAAAAACAGATTAATTTTTTCTGTGGAAGGGGGGTGAATAGATTTTTTATCAAGGACAACATAGAGGCAGCCGACTTCTCCCCATTTTATATCAGGTACACCAACGACAACACATGAATCAACTCCCGGGTACTTCTTGACAACCAGTTCAAGTTCAGATGGATAAATATTTTCTCCTCCGGAAATATACATATCTTTTTTACGGTCGATAATTCGAAAATACCCATCATCATCACATAGACCAATATCTCCGGTTTTGAACCATCCATCATCAGTATGGGCCGCCGAAAATTCATCTTTTTTATTCCAATATCCTTGCATGATATTGGGACCTTTGACTTGAAGCTCTCCCGCTATTTGATGCTCTGTAATGACTTGACCTGTATCGTCAGTAAGTCTGATTTGAAGACGGTGAGTTGTAAGGCCAGTGTAGCCTACTTTATTTTTCAGAATATTCATATTCACAGGCATACCCAATATTGTTCCAGCTTCACTCATTCCATATCCTTCTAAAATGTGAATGCCATCGTCAAGCCATTCCTGAATATCATCTTTAGGATGAGGCGAACCACCGGTAATAATAGCTTTAAGGTTTCTCAATAGTGCAGGTGAAAAATCAGGTTCTTGGCGCAAAGCTTTTGCCATTTGAGGGACACAAAGATAATGCGTTACGTTTAATTTAGAATCACTTAAATATCTTAATGTATTTTGGGGTATAAAATGATCTGAGATGATGATCTTCCCACCGAAGAATAATACAGGCCGAATGGATGTTATTAAGCCAATAATATGAAACATTGGGGCTTCACACAAAAAAGAACTGGCCCGATGAATATCGCTTAATAAAGCAAAATTAATAGCTGTTTCATCCAAATTTTTTTCACTTAAAATAACGCCTTTAGGAAATCCAGATGTCCCCGATGTATATAAGATCAAGGAAGGAATATCATCTTGTAATACCGGATTATTGATAATTGAAAGCTCACTATATTCTTCAAAAAATAACTGTTCCAGATCTTCTCCAGGGAGCCCTTTTTCACTTGTTTCCTGATCTACAAATAAGTATCTGGGATTACAATCTTCAATAATGAGCTTTAATTCTTCAAGGGTCAGACGCCAATTCAAGGGAACAAAGATTGCACCTATACGAGAACATGCAAAATGTAGAGCAGGGACCTCTGCCCGATTTTTTGCAAGACAGACAATCCGATCTCCCTGTATCACTCCTTTTTCTAAGAGTATACAGGCAAACGTATCGATCATACGGTTGAATGATCGATACGTCCAAGTACGGTTGAAACTAAGATCGATAACAGCAATATCATCAGGTCTGATTTTCGAGTGAAATTGTATACAATCTCTCATTTTTAACCTCCAATATCAGACAGATTTGGATTTATTGTAAGCTCCTAAGCCTGGTTTATAAGTTTTGTCATCGATAAATTGTCTAATACCTTCTTTTCGACCATGACTATCGAAACTATTTGCTGCCTCTTGAGCCCGGATTAGATAATCTTCTGCATTTTCATACGTCATTTCTTTAACCCGTCTAATTGCATCTTTTGTTGCTTTTAATGCAACCGGATTTTTCTGCAATAGAATATTTGCAACTTGTGTCACTCTATTTTTTAATTGAGCGAAAGGAATAGCTTCATTAATAAGCCCCCACTGGGCAGCTGTTTGTCCATCAATAGTTTCTCCTGTCATTGCGTGGTACATCGCTTTTCGTAGCGGCATTAAATCAACGGCAACTTTACTTGCTCCTCCTCCCGGTAAAATGCCCCAGTTAACCTCACTTAAGCCGAACTGGGCTTCTTCTGAAGCGAAGGCAAGATCACAGGAAAATAGAGGTCCGTAACCACCACCAAAGCACCAACCATTGACCATAGCGATCGTTGGTTTCTGATACCAGCGGAGTAATTTCCACCAACTGTATGCTTCTCTTTGTGCATGTCTTGTTCCTGTAAGGCCCTCTGATTCCGTCTCACGGAAATATTCTTTTAAGTCCATACCCGCTGACCAGGCCGTTCCTTCGCCAGTCAGAACCAGAACTCCAACTTCATTATTAAATTCCAATTCATCAAGAACCCGCATCATTTGCCGATTAAGCTTCGGGCTCATACAATTGCGTTTTGCCGGGCGATTAAAACTAACCCAGGCAATATGGTCTTCAATAGTATATGCAACTGTGTTTTCTTCTTTTTCATCAGACATATTAATTTCCTCTTTACTCTATTTAATGAAACCTAGTCGTATTAATATCTACAAAGGGTTAAATTGTTTGGAGAGTATTTGATATTTTTTTTCGTTGAAGTATAAAAATAGATAACCCAGCCAGAAGTGCTCCCATACCCATCACTGATGATGTTATAAAGACATTGAAACCATATTGAAACAAAACACCTGCAATAATCGGAGATAAAGCTGCTCCACCTCGACCTATACCAATAACAATTCCTGTCCCGGTACTTCTAATTCGTGCAGGGAATGACTGAGCCATTAAGGCATACATACCAACGACACCTGAATTAGAAAAAAATCCGGTTATCATAGCCAGAATTGATAAATAGAAGCTTATTGAATAATTTGAACTATACGACCCTAACATCATAAAACCATTGCCGAAAATGCATAGCATGACGAATGTACAAATGAGAGTAATAAGAAGAATACGCTTTAAATTAATATAACTTGAAAATAATCCGAAAATTAATGCACCTATCATTCCACCAATATTTGCCCATACGAGTATTAAACCTGCATGAGAATCACTCAATCCAATATTAGTTGATAATTTAGGAATCCATTTCACAATATAATAAAAAGTAAAAATATCAAAAAAATAGGCAGTAATGAGTAGAATAGTCAATAATCGGTAGCTTTTTGAAAATAATTCTTTATAAATGTATGTGGATTTTTTATTTTCATGAGAAATCGGTGGCAATGCATCAACGCTTTGATGATTTATTTTAGATAAAACACCGTTTATTTTTTGTAGTGAAGTGGCTGATTTGTTATGAATGATGAAGTCGATAGATTCAGGTAGTTTAAACCATACAATGACAATTAAAAGAGTTGTTAAACTGGATCCGAAAAAGAAAACCGCGTGCCATGAAAAAAATCTTAGAAGCATACTACATATAGAACCACCAATAACAGCTCCTAGAGGATAACCAGCAGCCATTAGAACAACACAAAGATTTCTGTATTTCAAATTCGAAAATTCAGCGGTTAGTGCATTTATTGAAGCTAACATGCCTCCCACACCTAACCCTGTTATAAACCGAAAAACCAATAGCTGATTAACGGATGTTACGATACCACACATTAACATCCCGATGATCATTAATATCATGCATCCTAGGATGGTTGGTCGTCTTCCATATATATCAGCCATTCCACCTATTATGATTGAACCAATCGCCATTCCTATTAATTCCATTGCAAGAACAACACCAAGCTCTGCCTGAGATATTTGCCATTCAGTAGAGATGCCCGGTGATGCAAAGCTGATCGCTAACACATCAAATCCATCAATAGAGTTTAGAAGTATGCAAATACTGATAATAATAACCTGAGAAGAAGTCATTGATAAATTCTTAATAGATTCTCTCGGGTCGATAAATGATTTTTTGTTATCCATAATTATTGCCTTCAAAGATTTGATGAGTTCATTTATCAATTAAATATATTATTACTAACTTTAAAGTATTGATAGATATTATCATCCACCCTCAATTATTTGGCATTCGTAATTACAGTACGTGATTCATTTTTTATATAAAAGGTGGGATTTTCTTCATAAGATATAATGAAACAGGATGTTTTTTAACATAAAATCTATTAAATAGCACATATTATACAAGGTCACAATTTAGTGATCGACTTCAAATTATTAGGTCATAAATTCATAATGAAAAGGAGTAAAATATTGGTTAGATCACCATTTAATAATATAGACTGGTGATTTTTAGTTTCTATCTGACATATAATAGTCGATATTTTATTATGCTGTATCGAAGTCGTTTTAAAGTGATTTAGCGTTGATGCAAATTTTAATCATTATTAAAAAATATTTCTTAACGAGGAAATAAAAAGACACTCGATTCCAGATATCTAACATTGAAATCGAGTGTCTTTTTATTAAGTGATGGCACATTATACTAGAAACTTTCCATATATTGATAAAGTTCTTTTAATATTTTCATTTTATCTGGATTATTTCGGTGTGTTTGGGCTAGAGATTCCAGACTGTGCATACGCTGCTCAATTAATTCTGGAAGAATATTTTGAAGGTGGGCATGCCATTGTTGTTGCTCGCTATCGGTTAAAGCATACGGATAATTACGAGCCTTATAGCGGAACAATAACTGATTCAGCCGGTGATCTTCAAAATTAAATGCATCCTGACTTATTGCAACAGGATCAACACTGTGCAAAACATCCATTAATGCTTTGTCTGCTGATTTTATAAAACCCTGATATAAGGCTCCATCTGGGTTATTTGCCTTAAAAGTTCTTTCGATTTTAAAAACATCAGCTAACTTTTCCCGTACAACCGATGCACTCGCTTTCAGTTGCTCCAGATTTGCGCGACATTTTTGCCTATCGATGCCTAATTGCTCGGCTCGTTCTGCTGTCAAACTGCCAGCTGGTGCAACAAACGGGCATTTATTGACATGAATTAATTTGACGGGGATAGGGGATTCATTATCAGCTAAATCCTCCCGTTTTGTGTATAACCGATCATGAATCGTTTCACTATCGAGCTTGACCAAGGGTAAAATATTTTGGCTTAAATCGATGACGACCATTGCATTTTTATTCACTGGATGCCAAATCACAGGAACAACCCATGAAACACATCCCCGGCTTGATCCGAACATTCCAGAAACATGCACCAGTGGTTTTAAATTAACCAGATCGAAGAAGCTGGATACATGACGTTTATCCCTTAACTTCAAAGCAAAATCATAGAGTTTAGGCTGCGCTTTTTTTAGTATACGGGCAAGATCAATAGTGGCACGAACATCTGCAAGGGCATCATGGGCGTTGTCATGAGACAATCCGTTTGCATGTGTTAGATTTTCAAGTTTAAAACTGGGTATGTCGTTATCATCCATTGGCCATTTAATTCCTTCAGGGCGAAGGGCATAGAAAGCTCTTACAACATCAATTAAATCCCATCTGGAATTCCCATTTTGCCATTCTCGGGCATAGGGATCATAAAAATTCCGATAGAGCGTAAATCGGGTGACTTCATCATCAAACCGAATACTGTTATATCCTACACCACAGGTTTGAGGCTGGCTAAAGTGTTGGTTAATTAAACCAATAAATTCAGATTCATTTACACCTTTATGCATGGTCTGTTGAGGTGTAATCCCCGTGATCAAACAGGCTTCGGGATCAGGGATATAGTCACTAGAAGGTTGGCAAAAAATCTCAATCGGTTCCTCAATAGGATTCAGATTCAGATCTGTTCTTATGGCTGCAAATTGAGCCGGGCGATCAAATGCAGGAGAAGTACCAAATGTTTCGTAGTCATGAAACAGTAATGATTCGGTCATGAAGCAAGCCATGTATCAATGTAAATGAATTTGTATGCTACCAAATACTTTCAGACCTGTTTATCTTTGATGAAGTTTTTTACAACCAGTTGATGATTATTCAATCTCTATTGTTGTCATCGATTGTCGATTATTACATGAATTATTTGATCAAAACGGGTCGATTTTAGGCAGATCTAGAGGTTTCGTTTTGCATCAGTCGATGGCATGAAATAGATGAATAATGTGATTGCGATAACGAAATAGGCATGCAATAAAAAGCCCTACGCAGTTGGGAGAACTGCGTAGGGTGTTAGTTAAGCGTAGCAAATATAAAATTGCTAAAAAAGGTAACTAAACGCAGGATCTATACTAAACAAAATATTCACTTTAGTCGAATAAAAATTGGATTTTTAACGGATATTTACAAAGGTTTTTATGTCACTAGGGAAAATTTTTAGTTTATATAAAGGCGTTAAATAATGATGCGGCAAACTCCTTAGAGTCCTTCGGGTGATGCTTGAACGTACAATGAATCGGTAAAAAAGAGTTATCAGATGTTCTTGTCAGGATCAACTACACTCTAATTAGCCTTTGTTTTGGATAAAAAGTCATCGAATTTTATGGGTTGCAAACAAATCGACGGGGCTCATTAAAAATGGTTTTCTGATAACTGCTTCATAAAACATTTTGAACAGGTCAGTAAAATTAGAATGATTCAAAAATAAGACTGACAGAATCACTTACACGAGCATGTTATCTGAGGCAGAGATAACAGAATTCATTCAACTATCAACCAGAGGTTCAAGTATGGAATCATTACGTGTTCGCCAGTATATGATTGCACAACCCATTGTGTTTCATCCCCATCAACCACTGGCTCAGGTGGCAAAAGAACTTGTAGAAAAAGAGCAGATAGGTGCTCCGGTATGTGATGAGCATCATCATGTGGTTGGTTGGATTTCGGAGCAGGATTGTTTAGGTAAAATGCTTGAAGATACCTATTATCGGGAATCTATTACGCTAATCGATGATGTTATGCGTACCGACGTATTATCGATTGATCCGGAGATGAGTATTTTTGAATTAGCACAAATGGTTTTAGGGCCAAAGCCGAAGATGTATCCGGTTGTTGAAGAAGGCAGACTTATTGGAATTATTACCCGACGAGAAATATTAAGAGCAATCAATCATCAACTGGAAGCTTGCTTTCAAAAAGGAGTAAGAGGATAAAGTTGCTCTATTAGTTGGTTTAGTGCGTCAGAATTGGTAGCATTTGCGCCGTACAAAAGTATTGAGGTACTAGAGTTGCAAGCGCAAATAGCCAATCTGTCAGAAAAGATTTCTCATGTTTTATGTCGGGATTATTATCGTTTTAACCGAATGTTAAAACAGTTAAGGCATCAGCCCGGCCAGGTTTCTCGGCAGGAAATTGAATTATTATCACAGAAAATCGAACATTCAATAGAACAAGCTGAGCGACGAAGATCGCTTATTCCACAACTCGATTATCCATCAGAACTGCCTGTTACAGCGAATAAAGATGAAATTGCAAAGGCTATTTCAGAAAATCAGGTTGTTATCATCGCCGGTGAGACAGGATCCGGTAAAACAACTCAGCTCCCCAAAATTTGTTTAGAACTTGGGCTTGGAACGCGCGGTTTGATTGGTCACACCCAACCACGGCGATTAGCAGCCAGAAGTGTTACATCGCGTCTGGCAGAAGAGCTTCATGTGAGTGTTGGAGAACAGGTTGGGTATAAAATCCGATTTACCGATCAAGTTAATCAAAATACTCTGATTAAACTGATGACGGATGGTATTTTACTGGCCGAACTACAACAGGATCGTTTTCTTAATCAATATGAAGTATTAATCATTGATGAAGCTCATGAGCGTAGCCTTAATATTGATTTTATCCTGGGGTATTTACGACATATTCTAAAAAAACGTCATGATCTTAAGGTCATTATCACTTCGGCCACGATTGATCCAGAACGTTTTTCAAAATATTTCGATCATGCACCAATGCTCTTAGTTGAAGGGCGAACTTATCCTGTAGAAACCCGGTATCGTCCGTTGTCAGAAGATGGTAAAACAATTGATTTGATTGAAGCCATCGATGGTGCAATTGATGAACTTTATCGCGAGAAGTCAGGCGATATCCTTATATTTATGAATGGGGAGCGAGAAATTCGTGATACTGCGGACTGGCTTAATAAAAGACAGCGTCCACACACTGAAGTTTTACCATTATATGCGCGTCTTTCAGCTAAGGAACAAAATAGAATTTTTGCCCAGCATAGAGGCCGGCGGATTGTTTTAGCAACGAATGTTGCCGAAACCAGTTTGACGGTTCCGGGTATTCGCTATGTGATTGATCCGGGCACCGCACGTATTAGCCGTTATAGCTCGAAAGCCAAAGTTCAGCGATTACCCATAGAAGCTATTTCACAGGCCAGCGCTAATCAGCGCAAAGGGCGTTGTGGGCGTGTTGCAGAAGGGATCTGTATCCGGCTGTATAGTGAAGATGATTTTAATAATCGCCCTGAATTTACCGATCCTGAAATTTTACGAACCAATCTGGCTTCAGTCATTCTTCAGATGGCAGCCCTTAAGTTGGGGGATATCCAGGCCTTTCCGTTTATCGATCCACCTGAAAATCGCAGTATCAATGATGGGATTAATCTGTTAGAAGAATTAGGAGCTGTTAAAGCAAGGCGTTTTAAATCTGATCGTGTGCTTTTAACGCCTCTTGGCCGTCAATTATCTCGACTGCCGGTTGATCCCCGTATGGCCAGAATGGTCATAGCAGGGGGGGAATTCGGTTGCGTCAGAGAAATTATGATTATTTGTGCCGCTTTATCAATTCAGGACCCACGTGAGCGGCCTTTTGATGCAAAACAAGCGGCCGATCAGCAACATCAACGATTTGTCGATAAACAATCCGATTTCATCAGCTACCTTAAATTATGGGATTACTTGCGAGATAAGCAGCGCGAGCTATCTAATAATCAATTTCGTAAGCTATGTCAGAAAGAGTTCCTTTCAACGCTTCGAATCAGAGAATGGCAGGATATTTTCAGACAACTTCGTCAAGTTGCAGCTGAATTAGAATTAAAAGTTAATCAGATTGGCGCAGAATATGATGCAATTCATCAGGCTATGACAACTGGATTACTCAGTCATCTTGGGTTCAGAGATAAAGAAAAAGAATTTATCGGTGCTCGAAATACCCGGTTCGTTGTGTTTCCGGGATCAGCATTAGCCAAAAAGCCCCCTAAATGGATTATCAGTGCAGAGCTTGTTGATACTTCAAGGTTATTTGCTCGTGATGTTGCTCAAATTCAGCCTCAATGGCTTGAAAAACTAGGGGCTCATTTAGTCAAAATCAGCTATAGCGAACCTCATTGGTCAGACAAGCAGGGTGCGGTTGTAGCCTACCAGACACAAACCTTATTTGGTGTACCAATTGTCGTTCGGCGTTTATGCCAATATGGACACATTGATCCGGTTGTTTCCCGGGAAATTTTTATTCGAAGTGCTTTAGTAGAAGGAGGGTGGCGATATCAGCCTGCATTTTTAAAAGCGAATCAATCTATTGTTGACGAAGTGGAACTACTCGAACATAAGAGTCGTCGACGGGATATCCGGGTGGATGATCAGATTTTATATGAATTTTATGATGAGCGGATCCCGGTTGATGTTGTATCTATTCGTCATTTCAATCAGTGGTGGAAACATCAACAGAAAAAAGATCCACATGGATTAGATTTCGAAAAACAGATGTTGATGCAACATGCAGCTGAAGATATTACAAATGCACGTTATCCTGATCTGTGGCAACAGGGGCATCTTCAACTTCCACTGAGTTATGTTTTCGAACCAGGACAAATAGATGATGGCATCTCTGTTACAATTCCATTAGCCATGCTTAATCAAATTGAAGACAGGGGGTTTGACTGGCTCATTCCTGCTTTTAGGGAAGAGCTGTTGATTGCATGGATTAAATCTCTACCTAAGATCATGAGACGTAATTTTGTCCCTGCGCCTAATTACGCTAAAGCATGCTTAGAGGCATTGTCTGAAGACCATAATCAGCGTTTAGTCGACGCAATGGCACATCAATTATTAAGGATGACCGGTGTTCGAATTTCAGCAGATAGTTGGGATACTAATGCTCTGCCTGTGCATTTACGAATGAATTTTAAAATTGTTGATAAAAATAAGCTCGTTGCACAGGGCCGCAATCTTTCTCAGCTTCAGGTTCAACTGAAAAGGTTGGTGAGTGAACAACTGACACAAACTGCCCGTAAAGCTAATATTGAACAAAAATCTTTAACGCAGTGGCCATCTCAAGCATTACCTAAACAAATTGAGTCAAAACAAAGTGGACTGCTGATCAAGAGTTATCCTGCATTAGTTGATAAAAAATCACATGTTGCTATTGAAGTTTTTGACCGACCTGAAGTAGCAGAAGTAAATCATAGCGAAGGCGTTAGCCGTTTATTATTGCTAAATGTTCCATCACCGATAAAATATCTGCAGGAAAAATTATCTAATCGAACTAAATTAGGGCTGTATTTTAACCCTTTTGGTAAAATAGAAATACTTCTGGATGATTGTATTCTTGCAGCTATTGAAAAATTAGTCGATACGCATATGATCCGGGATACTCAAAGCTTTGAAATAGCTCAGGAGCATGTTCGTTCAGAATTAGCAGATACGACATTAGAGTTGACTGAACAAGTAGAAGAAGTCCTGTCATTACATTATCAGATTATCAAAAGAACGAAGGGGAAAGTCTCTTTGGATCAGATTATGTCGTTTAATGATATAAAATCGCAGTTACAACATATGGTGTTTCGCGGATTTGTCACATCTTCAGGTGCTAACAAAATGCGTGACTTACAACGCTACTTGCAAGCGGTGATTCGTCGCCTCGACAAACTGCCTATTGACCCTAATAAGGATCGTTTAGCGATGATTCAGCTTCAACCCGTACAAGATGCATATAACGGATTAGCAAATCAGCTGAAAAATCATCCGTTAGCCCAGACCTATCTCAAAGAGATCCATTGGATGAGTGAAGAACTTCGGGTCAGTTTATTTGCCCAGCAGTTAGGTACCGCTTTTCCTATTTCGGCAAAACGGATTCAACAACGAATTTCGCAAATTAAAGAAACATTATGACTGACACCAACACCACCATAAAGCCAAGAGTAGAGATACATTATTGCAGCTTATGCCGCTGGGTTCTCCGGGCAACATGGATTGCCCAAGAGTTGCTATTCACTTTTGATGACAGTCTGGCTGAAGTTGCTTTATGTCCTGGGTTTAAAGGTAAATTTGACATATATATTGATGAGCAGTTGATCTGGAGCCGCTCAGAAGAGGGGCGTTTCCCTGAAGCAAAAGAAGTAAAACAGAGGATCAGAGATATTATCGATCCGCAAAGAAACTTAGGACATAGCGATCAGTAATCTGCATGTTGCTTTAATCAAAATAGCAATACGATGTTTCTTTATTGTACTTGTAGCATGACAACTTCTTATAGAAAAGCCGCTCATAAGGTCAAAGCGGCTCATTCGATAATTATGGCGGATCAGATTAACCTGCAAAATTCGCAGAAACAAATTCCCAATTAATCAGTTCCCAATATCCTTTAAGATAGTTAGGGCGAGCATTCCGATAATCGATATAATATGCATGCTCCCATACATCACAGGTCATCAGCGGTGTTACACCATCTTCAGTTAAAGGAGTGCCTGCATTGCTGGTATTAACAATGGTCAATTCCCCATCTGCATTTTTTACCAGCCATGTCCAGCCTGATCCAAAATTAGTAGCTGCACTATCCGTAAACTGAGCTTTAAAAGCATCAAATGAGCCAAACTGAGCAATGATTGCAGCAGCAAGAGCGCCTTCTGGTTCACCGCCAGCTTTTGGGGCTAAGCAACTCCAGTAAAACGTGTGGTTCCAAATTTGTGCTGCATTATTGAAAATGCCACCGTTTGAAGATTTGATAATTGCTTCGAGAGACTGGCCAGCATATTCAGTACCTTCAATCAAAGCATTTAATTTAGTAACATAGGCCTGATGATGTTTTCCATGATGGAATTCAAGGGTTTCTGCTGAAATATGTGGTTCAAGCTCATGTTTTTCATATGGCAGAGCAGGTAGTTCAAAAGCCATGTTTATCTCCATGATTCGTTGTACGGCTGAAGGTTTTTTGCACGAAAAACCCTCTTTGGCCATATAGTTATATGTTGTAACTTTCGCGTTTCAGTTTACCAACAAACAGTATTCCCTTACAACATTTTATGTAAAAAATCATTGATTTTGATCAATGGATGAAATAGCCATTAACATCTGATATAGTTATAAAGCTACGTTTAATTGTAGCATAAGAAAGAGAGCTTTTAGTGAAGGCTAAAAGCCCATCATACAACCATAGAATACGTGATTTGAATGTAGAATTTTTTCTTTAATCAATGCGCTGTATTCATTATTGAGCCCGATCAAAGCAGCATATTATGCGATGGCAAGTAAGAGAGAGGTAATCATGGACACTATTGAACGTATAAAAGAGCAGATCAGCCAAAACTCCATTTTATTGTACATGAAAGGATCTCCTAAATTTCCAAGTTGCGGCTTTTCAGCACAAGCGGTCCAGGCCTTAATGCAATGCGGAGAACGTTTTGCTTATGTTGATATCTTACAAAATCCGGAAATTAGGGCTGAATTACCCAAATATGCAAATTGGCCAACCTTTCCTCAATTATGGGTAAATGGTGAATTAGTTGGTGGATGTGACATTATTCTGGAAATGTTTAGATCTGGCGAATTACAGCTATTGGTTCAAGAAACTGCCGTAAAGTATTCTGAGAATAAGGCGGAACAAGCTGAAGAATAAGTAGAAACTTTAATATATAACATAATATTTTAAATACTGGGAGACATTTGTTCAGAAAACGCGTATAGTGCACCCCTTTTATGATTCTAAGGTGTGTGTACAGTATGACTGATAATTGTTCGGGGTTCGCTCAATTTGCTCTTCCATTGGAAATATTAAAGGCTGTAGACGAGCTCGGTTATACTGAACCATCACCTATCCAAGCCCAGACTATTCCCTTGTTACTGGAAGGTCATGATGTTTTAGGCATGGCTCAGACAGGGACAGGAAAAACAGCAGCTTTTTCCCTTCCTTTAATCGCCAGAATAGATGCTGATTTAAAACAGCCGCAATTGTTAATCCTTGCTCCAACGAGAGAGCTTGCCGGTCAGGTTGCTGAATCTATTGAGCAATATGCTAAAAAAATATCCCAAATTAAAATTTTGGCGCTTTATGGTGGGCAGGACTACGGAAGCCAGCTAAGAGCATTACGGCGTGGAGCGCAGATTATCGTTGGAACGCCAGGTCGAGTCATTGACCATCTTGAACGTGGAACTCTTAAGCTGGAACATCTTAAAGCAATGGTGTTAGATGAAGCAGATGAAATGTTGCGTATGGGATTTATTGACGATGTAGATAAGATTATGTCGAAAACGCCTGAAAACCGTCAGATGGCACTCTTTTCGGCAACAATGCCTACTGTAATTAAAAAACTGACACGTAAATATATGCGTCAGCCAAAAGAAATTAAAATTGCAGCTAAAACAGCAACCGTTGCGAATATTAAGCAAGGATACTGGCTGGTTCAACGCTATTCTAAACAAGAAGCACTGGCCCGTGTGTTAGAGATGCAAGAAAATGCAACGATCGTATTTACCAGAACCAAACAGGCGACGTTAGAGTTAGCCAGCGCAATGGAGTCCAGAGGATTTCGTAGTGAAGCCCTCAATGGCGATATGAATCAGAATTTACGTGAAAGGGCTGTTGAGCAACTGAAAAAAGGAACAATTGATGTTGTTATCGCGACCGATGTTGCTGCGCGGGGCCTGGATGTTGAAAGAATTGGTTTAGTTGTGAACTATGATATTCCTTTTGACAGCGAAGCCTATGTTCACCGTATTGGTCGCACAGGACGGGCAGGCCGTTCAGGCGAAGCCGTTCTTTTTGTTAATCGACGTGAATGCCGGATGCTCCAGCAAATCGAACGGATGACCCGTCAGAAAATTGAACGTATTGACTTACCTACAGGCAAAATGCTGGAGGAAAAACGTCTTGAACGTTTTAATGCCCAATTATCTCAGCTAGATGATTCACAGCGGCTTTCTGATTATCAACATCTGATTACGGACTTGGTTGGTAAGCGTGATGAGACAATTGAGTCTCTGGCTGCAAAATTATTAATGATTGCTCAGGGTTCGCGCCCATTAAAAGTTATTGAACCGCCAGTTGAAGAGACTTCAATGAATGCAAGAGTTCGTAAGCCTAAACGTCAAAATGATAAAAAACAACGACGTGCAACAGCGGATGTTCCAATGGAGCGTTTTCGTCTGGAAGTCGGACGCGATCATGGTGCACAACCGAAGCACATTGTCGGTGCAATCGCCAATGAAGCGAATATTGAGAGTCAATTTATTGGCCGCATTGAGTTATTCGATGATCATAGTACTGTCGAATTACCTAAAGGAATGCCAGAAGCGGTATTTAAAGAGCTTGGCAAAGCATACGTAAAACATCGCAAATTACGTATTCGCCGCATCTAATCAATTGCAGAATTGTCGGATCGATAAAGGTAGCTTTAAATTTAAAGCTACCTTTTTAATATCTGCTTGTTAATCTATACAGACTAATTTCCCCTGGAGATATATGTGCGCTTAGTCACCTTTTTTTTGATATCTGTTTTTTCTCTTAATGTAAGTTACGCTGCTGTTTCTGTCCCTCCAGGCGCTCTTGTGATCACGCAATCAAGCTGGCAGCATCAAAATCTTAATTTTCTGGCAAAACCAGCGAGTTTGATGAAGTTAATTACAACAACGGTAGCTTGGCAAAAACTCGGCCCTGAATTCCGATTTAAAACAGTGGTTCACTATCAGCGACAAGCAAGATATCGAGGGCGTATTCAAATGATTTTTAATGGTGATCCTTCTTTAACAATTGATGATCTGATTGGTCTTTTTCACCAGATAAAACAGCTGGGAATTCGAGAAATAACAAAGCTTGATGTTGATGATTCTCATTATTCAGGTCATCAGTGGGGGAATGGTCAGACATGGAATGATCATGGAATATGTTTTGCCGCACCGGTTACAGCAATTATTATCGGCCATAATTGTTTGAGGGGGAATTTGACTCCGACTTATGTAGGTCAGCCTACTCGCTTATATGTTGACAATTTTGCAGGGATCCATTTTACAAACCATGTTATTACTGGAAGAGCCAGCAATCTTGAATGTGAACCGTTGCATAGTGTAACAACGAATAACCATTTTGTTTTAAACGGATGTTTACCATCTGATAAGAAAATTTTACCTCTGGCATTCTCGGTCATTAATGTCCGGGACTATCTGAATAATATTTTACAACAGATTTTTAAACGGCAACATATCAAATGGAACGGTAAAATCCATTTCCAAAAAATTGTATCGCCTTATCCGGCATTCGTTGTCCATCGCTCGGCACCTCTTAAGCACTTGCTTCATCATATGTTGAAAGATTCTGATAATGTCTATGCAGATAGCTTATTTAAACAACTCGCTTACCGGTTTGGTGATGGTAAAGGCAATTATCAAAATGGGGCCAAAGTGGTATGGGATGTTTTGGCTTCGCATCATATTGCTAAACGTAATCAGGTGATGATGGATGGTTCCGGATTATCCCGGGAAAACCTGATTTATGCAGGTACTATTTATCAAATTATTCAACTATGGCTGCATAATAAAAAATTTGCACCTTTAATTCAGGATCTTCCTATTGCAGGTCAAGATGGAACACTGAAGTATCGTCATAGCGTACTCATACCATCTCTTATCGGCAAAGTTCATGCTAAAACTGGATCGATGCAAGGTGTCTCTAATTTAGCCGGCTATATAAATGTTAACGGGCATTTAAAGCCTTTTGTACTTATGACAAATCAGGTGGCAAACGATGATCCTAAACAAGATGCCATTGATACCATGGAACAATTTGAGCGTGCGTGGCTACTTAAAGGGGCAAATCACTGATTAATTTTATTATTAAGCAATAAAAAACCAATAAATAGAGTTTTTTATGCAACTGTTTAATCCAACGAGGGTTATTCTACAGGAATGATCCTCTGTCATAAAAAACATCAATAATCATTTATTCTAATAAACTATTAACATGCAATATATTTGTGCGAATTTACCCTATATTCTATCGATATCATGTCATAAAAATCTATTTTATGGTTAGATACGCCTCCTAAAATTAAAGGTACAAATCTCAAGGAAAAGATATAATAAATGAGTAACACAACATCAGTAACCAATCGTTGGTCAAGTAAGCTGGCCTTCATCTTAGCCGCAACCGGTTCTGCGGTCGGTTTAGGAAATCTATGGAAATTTCCTTTTATTGTTGGTGAAAACGGAGGCGGTGCTTTTGTTCTCGTCTATCTGATTTGCGTCGTGATTGTTGGTATTCCAATCATGATGGCTGAAGTCTATATCGGTAAAGAGGGGCGCTCGACGCCAGCAAATGCAATGAGCAAAGTTGCGAAAGCCCATGGTTTAAGCCCTAAATGGGGATTAAACGGAGCAATGGGAGTGCTTGCCGGCTTTTTGATTCTGAGCTTTTATGTGGTAATCGCTGGTTGGGCTGTTGCATATATTTACTATTCAGTGGATGGTGCAATTACGGCCGCCGCAGGTCATTCAAATGTCATCCAAACCCTTTTTTCAAATCTGGTTGGTTCGGCAAGTAAATTGATCTTGTTTACGACGGTTATTATAGTAGCGGCCGTTTATGTGATGTCTCATGGCGTTAATAAAGGGATTGAAGTTGCTATTCGTTATTTGATGCCTGCATTGTTTATTCTGTTAATTGTCGTCATGATCTATTCATGTGCCACAGGCGATTTTCACGGTGCTGTCAAATTTCTCTTTTATCCCGATTTTAGTAAGCTAACTTTTAATGGAATTGTTATCGCGCTGGGGCATGCTTTTTTTACTCTGAGCTTGTCATTAGGGATCATGATTATGTATGGTGCCTACTTACCAGAAGGAACATCAATAGCCAAAACATCCGTCATTATTGCGCTTGCCGATACACTTGTTGCGCTTTGTGCCGGCCTTGCTATTTATCCTGTTGTATTTGCGCATGGAATTGCTCCTGGTGCAGGTCCTGGGTTGTTGTTCCAGTCGTTACCAATTGCTTTTAGCAATATGCCTGCCGGTGGCTTGATTGCAACACTGTTCTTTATAATGGTCACTTTCGCTGCATTTACCTCTGTAATTTCTCTATTTGAATCACCTATTGCTTATTTTGTCGAGCGTCGTGGTATGCATCGAACCAGCGCAACTATTTTATGTGGTGCACTCATCTGGCTGCTTAGCCTGCTGTCGATTTTCTCCTTAGCTGGAGCCAGTTGGGCAACATTTAAAACACCGATTGGAAACAGTTTTTTTGATATTTTAGATTATGTGACTGCTAATATTATGTTGCCAATAGGTGGTTTATTCACCGCAATATTTGTTGGCTGGCGCTTAAAAGCACATAAACGTAATGCTGAAAGTTTTGAAATGAAAAAATATTTCAAGCATTACATCGCTTGTCTTCGTTATGTATCACCGGCCGCAATTATCCTTATTTTCCTCAATGCAGTTGGTATCATCTAGGTATTGCCTTGTTTTATTGAATACCAACAGTATAAGAAACCGGCATTTGCCGGTTTCTTATATCAAGGCTCTCATACGCTTTAATACCGAATAACTTTAATGTACCGCATTGGATTCTGAGTCTTTGCGAATACCCAAGATAAGATTATTAGCTAATTTATTGTGTCAACCAAGTATGTTTGATTAAACTAGGGGCCATGTTCTGACTTTTAAGGATTTGATATGTCTACGCCAGTAGCCAAATATCGTAAAGATTATATTGCCCCTGCATTTGCAATACGCCATGTTGATTTAGATGTGATCCTTGATGATCACCATACTCAAGTTATTTCAACTCTGGAAATTGAGCAGCTTCGTGAAGGAGAGCCATTAAGACTCGATGGAGATAGCGGCCTTCAATTAAAAAAACTCCTTGTTGATGGAGCTATATATGAAGATTATCAGCGCGATCCGGAAAGTCTGACAATCCGGGGCATCGGTTCATGTAAACTAACCATTGAAACAGAAATTGATCCCAAAGCAAATACTGCCCTGGAAGGCTTGTATAAGTCAGGAGACGGGTTTTGTACACAATGTGAGGCAGAAGGCTTTCGACGCATTACGTTTTATCAGGACAGACCTGATGTTCTTGCAACGTTTACAACACGCATTGAAGCGCCTAAATCTGCTTATCCATATTTGTTATCTAACGGGAATAAAATTGAATCGGGTGACTTAGAAAATGACCGTCACTGGGTTCGCTGGCAAGACCCTTTCCCAAAACCATGCTATCTCTATGCCCTGGTTGCAGGGGATTTTGATAGGCTTGAAGATGAATTTATTACCCGCAGTGGCCGTAAAGTTACTTTAGAACTTTTTGTCGATAAAGGTCAATTAGACCGTTCTCATCATGCTATGACATCTCTTAAAAAATCTATGGCCTGGGATGAAAAACGGTTCAACCTTGAATATGACCTTGATATTTACATGATTGTCGCTGTTGATTTTTTCAATATGGGAGCAATGGAAAATAAAGGGCTTAACGTTTTCAATTCGAAATATGTATTAGCGAGCCGCGAGACAGCAACAGACGATGATTTTATGGGAATTGAATCGGTTATTGGCCATGAATATTTCCATAACTGGACCGGGAATAGAGTAACATGCCGGGATTGGTTCCAATTGTCATTGAAAGAAGGATTAACTGTCTTCCGTGACCAGGAATTCAGTTCAGATCTCAATTCGCGTTCAGTAAAACGAATTTCAGACGTCCGAGTTCTGCGTAGCCAGCAGTTTGCTGAAGATTCAGGCCCTATGGCTCATCCGATTCGTCCTGATAAAGTCATTGAAATGAATAACTTTTATACACTGACGGTTTATGAAAAAGGTGCTGAAGTTATTCGGATGATGCACACCCTATTGGGTGAAGAAAAATTCCAGGCTGGGATGGCTTTGTATTTCAAACGTTATGACGGTCATGCGGTAACTTGTGATGATTTTGCTCAGGCAATGGAAGATGCATCTGGTATTGATTTGACTCAGTTCCGCCGCTGGTATTCTCAGTCAGGAACGCCACAATTAGATGTAACAGATCATTATGATCAAAAAACACAAACTTTTACCTTAACGATAAAACAGCAGACTCAACCAACGGCGGATCAAAAAAATAAAGTAGCATTGCATATTCCGGTTGATATTGAATTATTAAGTCAACAAGGGAAACCTCTTATACTTAAAGGGGCAGAAGCTGCTCGTAATGGTTCTGTCTTGAATCTTACTGAATCTGAACAGGTATTTATTTTTGAAGGGATCCTGGAAAAGCCGACACCATCTTTTCTACAAGGTTTCTCTGCTCCTGTGAAATTAAAATATGGCTATACGGATGAGCAGCTGTTAATGGTCGCCCAATATGCGAGCGACTCATTTTGTCAATGGGATGCTTTGCAACAATTCATCCACAGATATTTTTGCAAAAATGTTGTAAACTTAGATGATAAACAGCCTTTAATCCTTCCCGATGAATTTATTGATACGCTTCGGGGAATACTGTTAGATCCTAAATTGGAGCCTGCATTCACAACGCTTTTGTTTAGTTTGCCAAGTGGTAAAGAATTGGTTGAATTATTTGAGCAAGCGGATATTGATAAAATTTGTAAAGTCCGTGAGCAATTTATGTGTTACATAGCTACACAGCTCGAAGATGAGATCCTGGCGATCATTGGCAAAGCAAATTCTATTGATAAAGGTGAACTCACTGCTGAACAAATAGGGTGGCGCAGTTTAAAAGCACAGTTACTTAAATATGCTGCTTATACTAACCCTGAATTAATCGAACGTGAGTATTATCAAGCTCAAACGATGACGCTTGTATTAGCTTCATTAACCGCAGCAAATGAAGCCAATCTTGTTTGTCGTGATAGCTTAATGGCTGACTTTGAGAGAAAATGGCAACATAATTCTCTGGTTATGGATAAGTGGTTTGTCTTGCAGGGAACATATCCGGGTCAGGATGCTCTGGCAAGAGTCAAAGCATTACTCAAACATCCTAGTTTCAATTTGGCAAACCCAAACCGTACTTACTCTCTGATTGGTCGATTCGCTCATCACAATTTGAGAGCTTTTCATGCAGTTGATGGAAGTGGCTATTCATTCCTTGGCGATATTATTGCCCAGCTTAATGAAAGTAACCCTCAGGTTGCATCACAATTGCTGACGCCGTTGATTCAGTGTGGGCATTTTGATGATACACGAAAAGCGAAAATTAAATTAGTACTCGAGCATTTATCTTCATTATCTAATGTTAGCCGGGATCTATTTGAAAAACTGGATAAAGCACTAGAACAGCTTAAATAACTAATTTAGGAGCCGAAAGGCTCCTTTTTAAGGATTAACATCTGATGAACCATCATGAAACAGTACTTTTTTAATATTCATATTTATTACGATGACTTTCTTCGTGTTTATCAGGGCAACGCAAAAAATGTTGTTATTAAATGTGACGAGGGTCTCATTATTCAACTCCCTGCACATCATTTCTTACCTTATGTAACTCAAATTGGTATTCGGGGACGATTTATATTAACAACGGATAACTTTAATAAATTTATATCATTAGAAAAAATCGTCTGAGAATATGCTATATCTATTTCAATAGACAGATTAAATAGCGTTACCATGTAAAGGCTTGATTGGTTTTATTGGCTATCAATTATGATTTAAATAGCCCTGTTGCATTGATATAAGGAATTGCATGATGTTCAGAACACATGTTTCATCCGTGCTATTGGAAAAAGTTTACACACTCGTTAATCATAAGCTACCTGAACAGGAAGCAACACTCGCAATCGAATTTATGACCCGGATTTTTGAAGGTCTTTCTAATATTGATCTGTCCCGCCATAGTGACAGTGATTTATATGGTGTAGGTATTAGCCTATGGAATGCGTTGCAGGATACTCCCTCAACAAATACTTACATGAATGTTTATAATCCTGAATTGTCTCGTCATGGTTGGCAATCTGCTCATACGATTGTTGAGATTGTAGTTGATGACCAGCCTTTTCTAGTTGATTCAATCAGAATGGCATTGACCAGAGAAGGGATTAATGCACACCTCTTTCTACATGAACCCATGGCGATTGCCAGAGACAACAATAATCATGTGAAGTCGATCGAGCGTCCGGCAGATCGTCGTGATCTTCCTCATCAAACAGCATTTATTATAGAAATTGACCGCCAGTCCTCTGACGAAGCGGTGACAGAATTAAAAGAATCCATTAGCCAGGTCCTTAAAGAAGTTTCTTTAATTGTCTCTGACTGGCAACCAATGCACCAAAAATTACTCTATGTTTGTGAATTTCTTCATAAATATGCTGAGAAACACAGCCTTGATTTCTCTCAGCAAATCGCTTTTTTACAATGGTTAAGCGAAGATAACTTTACCTTAATGGGGTATCGTTTTTATCGGTTAGAAGCTGTATCTGGGGATTACCATTTGGAACCGGCTGAAGGCGATATGTATGGACTTTTCAGAGGTGATATTGGAACTCGTACCGTTGTATTGTCATCCATATCTGAAGAAGCGCGACTTCAGGCACTGAATCAAACGCCATTACTTCTTAATAAAAGTAAATATAAATCACTCATACATCGTCCGGCTTATATCGATCATATTGGTGTTAAAGCATTTAATGAGGAAGGCGAAGTCATTGGTGAACATCGATTTATCGGTTTATACGCTTCAGTTATTTATAACCATAGTGTGATGGATATTCCTCTTATTAATGAAAAAGTAAGACGAATTATGGAGCAATCGGGTTTGTCTGCCGGCTCTCATGCATATAAAGCGCTTTTAAATTTTATTGAAACCTATCCAAGGGATGAACTGATCCAGGCAACAGAAGAAGAATTGCTAACAACAGGTTTTAATGTTTTACAAATTCAAGAACGTGATCAGGTTAAGTTATTTGTTCGTCGTGATTTATACGGACGTTTTTATTCCTGCTTGGTATACACCACAAAAGAGCGATTCAATACAGCCTTGAGGCAGAAAACACAAGAAATTCTAAAAGAGTATTTCAATGGTGTAGGGGATGTTGAGTACACCACTTATTTTACTGAAGGTGCACTGGCACGAACCCATTATCTCGTTCGTGTTGAAGAATTACGTAACGAGGTTAACTTGAGTGAACTAGAGCAGAATCTGATTGAAGCGGCCCGTTCCTGGGATGATCGTCTTTCGGATTCTTTAATTGCAAATTTCGGTGAAGACGAAGCTCGGCGAATTGTTCGGAAATATCAGGAAGCATTCCCTCGTTCATTTAAAGAATCTGTTTTACCTGGTTCAGCTGTAGCTGACATTATTCAGTTAGAAGAGTTAGATTCACCCGAGCAGTTAGGTATGTTGCTTTATCGTCCTCAGGAAATGAAAAAAAGCAGTGGCATTATTCACTTAAAACTATTTCACTTAGGTGCGCCATTATTCCTGTCGGATATACTTCCCATGCTTGAACATATGGGATTGAGGGTCATTGGCGAATCTCCTTATCAAATTCATACCAGTAGTGAAGATAACTATTGGATTCTTGAATTTACCATGCTCTATACTGGTGACGGTGAATTAGATCTTAATATCCATCGTGAAAATTTCCAGCAGGCACTTGGTCTAATCTGGCATGGTGATCTGGAAAGTGATGGCTTTAACCGGTTGGTGCTTCAAGCAGGTCTTTCCGGACGCAATGTTGCTATTTTACGCGCTTATTCAAAATATTTACGTCAATTAGGGGTTAACTTCAGCCAACAATATATGGAAGAGGCTTTATCCCGTTATCCTACACTTGCAACATTACTGATTGAATTATTCAAGGCTCGTTTTTCTCCCGACAAACATGATAAAAAACTTGAAGAAAAATTTGCTGAGGAGTTGATTGAAGCTTTAGATAGCGTTGAGAATCTGGATGACGATCGTATTATTCGCCGTTTTCTTGAATTGATCCAAGCAACAATTCGAACCAACTATTATCAACAAGAGCAAACGAAAGAATATATTTCATTTAAATTTTTAAGTGACTTAATTAGTGAAATGCCCGCACCTAAACCCAAATTTGAGATTTTTGTGTATTCACCCCGTGTTGAGGGAGTTCACTTAAGGGGCGGAAAAGTAGCTCGAGGAGGATTGCGTTGGTCCGACAGACGTGAAGATTTCAGAACAGAGATTTTAGGTCTTGTAAAAGCACAACAAGTTAAAAATACAGTGATTGTTCCTGTTGGAGCGAAAGGTGGTTTTGTCTGTAAACAGCTTCCTTCAATAACCAATCGAGATGCATGGTTTAAAGAAGGGCAAAATTGCTATAAAACCTTAATTCGCGGGTTACTGGATATTACCGATAACATCATCAATGGCGAAATTATTCCTCCTTTACAGGTTGTCCGTCATGATGAAGATGATCCCTATTTAGTTGTTGCTGCTGATAAAGGCACCGCGACTTTCTCTGATATAGCCAATAGCATCAGCTTTGAATATAAATTCTGGATGGGGGATGCTTTTGCATCTGGTGGTAGCCACGGATACGACCATAAAGGTATGGGCATTACTGCTCGAGGAGCTTGGGAGTCGGTACAGCGTCATTTCAGAGAAATGGGTAAAAACTGCCAGACAGAACCATTTACCTGTGTCGGTATTGGGGATATGGCCGGGGATGTATTCGGTAATGGTATGCTACTATCAAAACAGACCTGCCTGATTGCAGCCTTTAACCATATGCATATTTTCATCGATCCGACACCAGATCAAGGAACAACCTTCCAGGAAAGAATGCGGTTATTCAAGCTGCCTCGATCGTCATGGGATGATTATAATCGTAAACTGATTTCTAAAGGCGGTGGAATTTTTCTACGTTCAGCAAAATCAATTACTCTAACATCACAGATGAAAAAAGTACTTGGGACCAGCAAAAGCAAAATGGCCCCAAATGAATTGATCCGGGTGATCTTAAAAGCGCCTGTCGATTTATTGTGGAATGGCGGAATAGGTACCTATGTTAAATCATCGTCTGAGACAGACCGAGATGTTGGGGACCATGCTAATGATCCGGTTCGTATTAATGGGGGAGAGCTTCGAGCTAAAGTGGTCGGTGAAGGTGGGAACCTGGGGCTAACTCAACTGGGGCGTATCGAGTTTGCCGGTAACGGCGGGCGAATCAACACAGATTTTACGGATAATGTAGGTGGTGTCGATTGCTCTGATAATGAAGTGAATATAAAAATTCTACTTAATTCGTTGGTAAACAATGGCGACTTAACCGAAAAACAACGGAATCAGATTTTGATTGAAATGACTGATGATGTTGCAAATATCGTGTTAAAAAATGCTTACCGTCAGAGTCAGAGTATTAGTATCACAGAATGGTTAGGTCAGGGTATCGCTAAAGAAAATATCCGCTTTATGCACGATCTGGAGCGACAGGGATGGTTAGACAGGGAATTAGAATTTCTTCCTAATGATGATGAACTAAGTGAGAGACTTGCTGAAAATAAAGGGCTTAGTCGCCCCGAAATGTCTATTTTAGTTGCTTATTCAAAAATGGTTCTTAAGCAGCAACTTAACACACAGGAAATTACAGACAACAGTTACTTTAATCAAATTCTTATTCGATCGTTTCCCCCATTGCTGCAACAAAAATATCAGGATGCAATGGCGAAACATCCATTACGAAATGAAATCATCGCAACTCGTTTAGCTAATCAAATTGTTGATGATATGGGATTTAATTTTATCTTCAGATTAATGGATGATACGGGTGCCAGTCCTGCTGAGATTTGCATTTGTTATATGATCAGTCGAGAGGTATTTAAAATTCCAGAGCTTTATCGAGAATTAGAAAACTTAGATAATCAGGTTGAAGCTGAAGTTCAGTTGGAACTCATGGGAAAAGTCAGGCGATTAATGCGTCGCTCAGTTCGCCGGTTCCTGCGCCAGAGGAATCGTAAATTAACCATAGAAGAGCAGATTGCCCGTTATCAGCCGGTTTGTCAGACGCTCGTTGAATCACTCAATGAGGTTCTGGTTCCTGAAGAAGTTGAAGAAATTCAGGAAAGAGTTAACAGCTGGGCTCAACTTGGCGTTCCGGAAACAATTGCTCTTGATGTTGCCAGGTTGCGTTCCGTCTTCTCTTGCCTGGATATAGCAGAGATTAGTGAACAAGTTGAAAGTTCTGACTACTTTGTAGCGGATCTTTATTATAGTCTTGGGGCTGAAATGGGATTGCACTGGTTTCTGGATCAGATTTTATCTCAACCTGTTGATAATCATTGGCAGTCTCTGGCCAGAGCTTCCTTTAGAGAAGAACTGGATTGGCAGCAACGGGTACTAGCAACACTCGCAATACGTTGGCTTGAGAAAGAAAATCTTGGCGTTGAACCTGGTATATCAAAATGGATGGAAGCCCATGGTCAGTTAGTAGAAAGATGGCAGCATATGTTGGCAGATTTTAAAACATCGACAACGCATGAATTTGCTAAATTTTCGGTATTATTGCGTGAACTCAATTTATTGAATTTAAACTGCGCCGATTTAGGGTAGACTATGCCCCCCGAAGCCCCACTTCTTCGGGGGGATACCTTAAAGGGAGTTCCAATGTACTATCCGTTAGCAAAAAGTTTGCTATTTCAATTTGGGCCAGAAAAAGCCCATGATCTTATTATTGGATTATTTAAGCACACTGGGCGTACGCCTCTAAGCCATTTTTATCGCCAAAATATTCCAATAAACTCAGTTTCACTGATGGGGATCGATTTCCCGAACCCTGTAGGGCTCGCCGCAGGAATGGACAAAAACGGGGAATGCTTAGATGCTTTTGGCGCATTAGGATTTGGCTTCTTAGAAGTTGGGACAGTGACTCCAAAAGCTCAGGATGGTAATCCTAAACCCAGACTATTTCGGTTAGTTAATGCTGAAGGTATTATCAATCGAATGGGATTCAACAATAAAGGAATCGACTATCTTATCGAGCAAATAAAACAGTCCAATTATAAAGGTGTCTTGGGGATCAATATCGGAAAAAATTTCACTACACCTGTTGAGCAGGGGAAAGATGATTATTTAATCTGCCTTGAAAAGGCATATCAATTTGCATCTTATATTGCTATTAATATATCCAGCCCAAATACACCTGGGTTAAGGAAACTGCAATACGGTGAAGCTCTTGATGATTTATTACAATCATTAGTCAAAAAGAAAAAAGAGTTAAGTATACAACACAATAAGCAAGTTCCTCTTGTCGTCAAAATTGCACCAGACTTATCGGATGCTGAATTGGAGCAGATCGCGGATAGTCTTGCCAGACATCAAATCGATGGAGTTATCGCAACCAATACTACTCTAGATAGAAAAATGGTAGAAGGCATGCATTATGCTGATGAAGCTGGTGGATTAAGTGGTCGTCCTTTGCAAACACCATCGACTGTCATTATTAGAAAATTAGCCGGTTATCTCAACGGACAAATTCCTATTATTGGAGTAGGGGGAATTGATTCAGCGATGTCCGCAAAAGAAAAAATAATGGCCGGCGCACAATTGGTTCAAATATACAGTGGATTTATTTATAAAGGTCCGGATTTGATCAGGCAAATTAGTCAGGCTCTCTAAAAACGGGTTGAATATTTCTTTTAAATGCAATATACCTACTATGAATTTTAAATAAAGGTTAGGATATGTTGCTGCAGCCTAATAAACACTGGCATTGGTTTTTTGATACCGAGCAACAACGGATGACGTTGTTGCTCGGGGAAGAAATGCAGTTTATCAGTGAATTAGCAAGTCGAAAAATGAGCCATGCTGCTTGGGATGCTCAAGAATTCACTTGCTCTCAGACGCAAAACTACTATCACCTGTTAGATTCTTTAGAAAAGATAGATTGGCCAGATCCTATTAAAGTGCAAATTGCTTTAAATGCACTGACTTTCGCCGAGTTTCATAGTCCTATTATGCCTCAAAGTTGGTTTTTTGAGCGTTTCTCTGAATCAAATCCCTGTCATTTTGCAGAGCTGATTCTATTAAAAACTAAAGATAAAAATGTACAATTCATAGTGTTAGAAGCGACACCGGAAACAACGCTCTGTATGTGCCTTGAGAATAAAATAAAACTGACATCCGCTAAAATTATGAATCGATTTGATATCATCAAAGTGATGAATGATCGGATTCTCAAACCTACGAACTCTGACTTTTATGCGGAAGTTATATAAGAAATTAGTCTGATAAAAAATATATATGTTTTTAAGTTGCACTGAATACTTCTTTAAACCATCGCATGATTCATAAGTGTTAATACTTTATTTATCAAATAATAATGTGTCGTAGTCAATATCTACATCGGATAAACAATATTTTGCTTTAGTCTTTCCTCATTAAATAAAAACCTCTTAAACCTGAATGCAAGTTTAAGAGGAAATTTTTTAATATTGGATGCGGCCCATCAAAATATGTGGTGCGACTTAGATTTAGGAAGGAGCTTATTTTGGAATACTTGCATTAATACCTTTAACGAACCACATCATTCCTGCAAGTTCATGATCTGTCATAACGTGACCTTTTTTGACACGCAGTTTACCTTGATTATCATACAGAGGGCCAACAAATGGATGCAGTTTACCTGATTTTATTCCATTCTCAGCTTTAATTACGGCTTCACGAATATTTTTAGGTAATCTTGGATTAATGTGGACGAGCTGCAACATGTTATCTGCGAAGCCACCCCAGTAATCACGAGATTTCCAGGTTCCATTTAATACATCTTGAGCTGTTTTAATATAAAATGGCCCCCAGTTATCTCGTAATGAGAACATGCAGTGTTTTGGCGAATAATGGTACATATCCGACGCTTGACCAATCGCCCATAAACCATGTTTAGAAGCAGCAATTAATGGTGCCGGACTATCCGTATGTTGTAGCATAACATCAGCACCCTGATCGATCAGAGCATTTGCTGCATCGGTTTCTTTCGCTGGGTCGTACCAAGTGTTGACCCAAACCACTTTAATTTTAATTTTTGGATTAACTGATTTGGCGCCGAGATAAACTGCATTAATATCTCGAATTACTTCAGGAATTGGGAATGTTGCAACATAACCAATGATATTAGTTTTCGTTGCAAGGCCTGCAGCGATACCTGAGACATAACGACCTTCATAAGTACGGATGTTATAGGTACCCATATTTTTAGCACGTTTATACCCAGTTGCATGCTCAAATACAACATTTGGGAAACGACGGGAAACTTTTAATGTCGGATTCATATAGCCGAATGAAGTTGTGAAAATTAGTTTATTTCCGGCTTGTGCCAACTGTGTGATAACACGGGCAGCATCTGCACCTTCACCAACACTAGCTACATAAGATGTTTTTACTTTATCCCCCAGTTTTTTCTGTAAAGCCAGACGCCCCTGATTGTGTTCATAACTCCAGCCATGATCTCCAACCGGGCCGATGTAAACAAAACCAACTTTTAGCGGGCCCTGTGTCTGTGCCTGTATCGTTAACGATGCTGCTGCAAGCATTGCTCCAGCTATCCACTTTTTGAGTTTCATTTTTAAGCTCCGTTCCTTTATTTGTGTTTTATATATTTAACTATTCGTTATGAACCATTGTAATCAATTATGAGGATGAAATGGTTTAGCCAGGCTCATTGGAGCAGCAAGCTTTTGGCGAATAGGGTTTGTATTAATAAGAATCATCACGACTATTGTTGCAACATAAGGCATCATGGCCAAAATATTCGGGGAAATATTAATTCCCATTCCTTGCATAACTAAATGAAGGATAGAAGCCAAACCAAACAAATAGGCTCCAACAACAATATATCCAACACGCCATGACGCAAAAACGACAAGGGATAAAGCAATCCATCCTCGTCCTGCCGTCATATCTTCCATCCACATAGGGGTATACGACAGGGACATATATGCACCTGCAAGTCCGGCAAATGCACCACCGGTAAGCACAGCGGCATATCTGACGTGTAATACTTTAATTCCAAGAGCCTTCGCTGAGTAGGGATTTTCACCCACTGCTCTGAGAATTAATCCTGAGCGAGTCCGATGCAATAACCACCAAACGACCCCAATCAGAATAAAGCTCGCATATACAAGTAATGAGTGTTTAAAAAGTATACTTCCAATAAAAGGTATTTGAGCAAGACCAGGGATGACTATCGCTTGAAAACCCGGAACGGTTTCCCCAACGAGGTGAGCTCCCAAAAAAGCACTTAACCCTGTACCAAAAATAGTCAGAGCTAGTCCTGTAGCAACCTGATTCGTATTAAGTGTTAATGTTAAAAAAGCAAAAATCAGTGACATTAACATGCCCGCTATGATCGCCAACAAAACTCCGAGAAACAGACTATGACCTAAATAAGCACCGGCAAAACCAGCCATAGCGCCCATTAACATCATTCCTTCCTGACCAAGATTTAAAACGCCTGATCGCTCACAGATCAGCTCTCCCAACGCAACAAGCAAAAGAGGTGTTCCTGTTTTGACAGTCGCAAATAAAACCTGTTGAACTAAATTGATATCCATGACGACCTTGCCTTATTTCACATTTGAAGGAACACGACGAGACACCCATATCACCCGATAGTGAATAAGAAAATCACTACCTAACAGCATAAACAGCAACATTCCCTGGAAAAGCCCGGTGATTGCAGTTGGTAAACCAAGAGAAATCTGAGCTAAGTCACTTCCTAAGTAAAGAATCCCCATGAAAAATGCGGCGAAAATGACACCGAAAGGATTAAGCCGTCCCAGATAGGCAACAATTATAGCGGCATAGCCATATCCTGGAGAAACCTGGGGGACTAACTGTCCAATAGGGCCTGTAACTTCGGCAACCCCAGCAAAGCCAGCTAATGCGCCGGCCGTGAGCATGACATTCCAAATCACTTTACCACTGCGAAATCCGGCATAGTGGGCAGCACTTTCATCCGAGCCAAAAACACGCATACGAAATCCAGGCATTGTTCTATATAAAACCAATCCGGCAACAATTGCTACAGCTATCGCAATTACAATGCTAACGGTGGCCCGACCAGAGCTCGTTAGTGTCGGAAGCATTACTGATTGAGCAAACATAGCTGATTGAGGAAAGCCATATCCCGAAGGGTCAATTAAAGGTCCGTGAACTGCCCACAACAACAAATAAAGACCAATATAGTTCATCATAATTGTTGTCAGAATAATATTGGTACGGAACAATCGGTATAAAAGTGTTGGAATACCAGCCCAAAGCATTCCTGCGATGGTTCCGACGAGTAAAGTAAAAATAAGCCACTGAGGTCCACTGTTATCTGTTGCCTGTAGTGCAACCCAGCTTCCAGCTAAAGCACCCACTGAAAATTGACCTTCAGCGCCGATATTCCATATATTGGCCCGATAGCACAACGCCAGACCGATAGCACAAAGTAGTAAAGGAGCTGCTTTTACCGCTAATTCACCTAAATTATACGTACTGCTAAGCGGCTGAATAATGAATACATCAAATGCTTTAAGTGGACTGACATGCAATGCCATAAACAGCAAACTAGATAATAGCATGGTTAAAATAATAGCCAATATTGGTGAAAACCAGGTCATCCATCGGGACGATTCAAGACGAGGTTGTACCCTGATCATGCAAACTCCTTATGATCGGTGAATCGTCCGGCAATCCATTCTCCGACTTCTTCAATCGATGTCTCATCTGTGGCAACCGGGTGACTTAACGTTCCTTCATATAAAGCAGCCAGTCGGTCACTAATCATAAATAATTCGTCAATATCTTCTGAAATCACAACAATCGCAGCCCCCTGATCACGTAAAGCAATTAATTTGCGATGAATTGCGCTAGCTGCGCCAATATCAACTCCCCATGTTGGGTGAGCGCAAATAAGAACTTTAGGATTTTGGTTAATTTCGCGGCCGATAATAAACTTTTGTAAATTACCGCCGGATAAGCTCTTAGCTATAGAGAACTCATTGCGACATTTCACATCATTGTCTTGAATCAATCTTCGGGTTAGCTCCGTTAGTTTGCTTTTTACAATCCAACCACATTTCGTCCATGGTTTTTTCCCATGTGTTAAGAGTGTATTTTCCAGTAAATTCATATCTGGAACTGCACCTTGTCCCAATCTGTCTTCAGGGATATAAGCCATTCCCAATTGCCGGCGGATACCTGCATGAAAACGTCCAACCGGTTTATGATCTAACATGATATGGTGGTGTTTTGCCCGGGTATCTTCACCACTTAAGACACCTAATAACTCTTCTTGACCATTCCCTGCGACCCCGGCAATACCTAAAATCTCACCCGCATTCAATTGTAGGTTGATTTGATTTAAGGCTGTGCCAAATGGATGTGCTGGCGCAACTGTCAATTCTTGAATGGTTAATATTGGCTGGTCAGTTAACTTATGTGGATAAGTTTTGCTTAAAGCGACCTCGTCTCCAACCATCATTCGGGCAATCGAAGTTGGACTTTCTTCAGAAGGACGACATTCACCATTGAGCTTACCGGCGCGTAAAATCACGGCCCGATCACATAATGCAGTTACTTCTTTTAATTTATGGCTAATAAATAAAATGCTACAGCCCTTGGCCGATAATTTTCGGAGGACTTTGAAAAGCCCACGGACTTCTTGGGGCGTAAGTACCGAAGTTGGTTCGTCAAGGATTAAGAGTTTAACATCCTGGATCAGACAACGAAGGATCTCAACGCGCTGCCTTTCTCCTATACTTAAACTATGTATGTATCGCTTTGGATCAACATGAATATTATAGTCATCACTCAGTTGGCAAATTGTCTGATTTAAGTCGTCAAATTTTTTGACAAGGGTTTTATCTAAACCAAGTTCGATATTTTCTGCAACTGTCAGAGTTTCAAAAACTGAAAAATGCTGAAATACCATCCCAATTCCCATCTGTTTTGCCTGATTGGGAGAGCGAACCTGAACCGGTTGTCCAGACCATAGGATCTGTCCACTACTTGGTTGTGTCGCACCGTAAATCATTTTTACCAGTGTTGATTTTCCTGCACCATTCTCACCAAGCAAAGCAAGAATTTCGCCTTTAGCAATAGCCAGATTTACACGATCATTGGCTAGTACACCGGGGTATTGCTTGGTAATATCTTGTAATTCCAATAGAGGAGGGGGGATTTGTGTCATTATCTGTCCATCTAATCTATATGTTCGCCTTAATGCAAAGATCACTCCAGCATTAAGTTGGCCAGATTCTACACGAATAAAGTGGAAAATATCCTCTTAAAATACGTTATTTAATTAAAAAAATGTAGAAAGTTTTTAATCAGATTGTCATTAATCTACATGACCGTGTAAATTTAATTGAATATTTTCAGGCATAATTATTGATACTAAAGTTTTATAACCTGTTTGATACTCCCTGAACAAGCAACTTAACTTTATCTAATACCCTCTCAATAGTCATTTATCTTAAGCAGCTAATAAATATTACTTTTTGAGGGTTGTCTGCAAAGGCAAAATGATATTAATTATGGCAGTTTATATGCACAATAATAAGGCACGACACACAAATCCATGCCTTACATTGGTGCGCCACTTGAATTTAATGACTGATAGTCTGAATTGATAGCAGGATTCCAACGTTGATAGTTTCGACTCAACATTAAAAATCGACTAATAAGTAGAATTGCTGCACAACTTAATCCTAATACAAACGATAACCACAATCCTGTTGCTTCAAGTGGTTTTGGTGTTATCCAGTTTGTTAATCCCAGAATACAACCACTTCCTAACCCAACAGGCCAATAACTAATCAGAGTAATCCATAAAATACTTCGGGTATCTTGATATCCACGTAAAATTCCGGCAGTGACGACCTGTAATGCATCTGAAAACTGAAAGAATGCGGCAATTAATAACAAATGAACTGCAATTGCCTGTACTGATGGATCAGATGAATACAAAGATGCTATTTGCGATCGGAAAATCACAGTCCCTGACGCGGTGACAAATGCAATCAGACTTGCCATTGTTAGCCCTAAAAAACCAACAAATCTGGCGTTCTTTGGTTTCTTTTCCCCCAATAAATGGCCAACACGAATGGTTAATGTGATTCCGATACTTAGGGGTACCATAAATATCACACCAGAAAAGTTTACCGCAATTTGATGTGCCGCGACCGTGTCGGCGCCAAATGGCGTCATTAATATTGTGATAACAGAAAACAAGCTAACTTCAAAGAAAATAGCTCCGGCAATAGGAAAACCAAGACGCAGAATAGGATAAATTTTATCCCATTGAGGGCTTGTTCTAATATTTAACAAAGACAGGTAACGATAGCGTTTGCCCTTATATATATATAAAGCCATGACCACCGCCATCATCGTAAAAACAATGGCTGTTGCCAGACCACAACCTGCACCGCCAAGCCTGGGCATTCCCAATAAGCCATGGATAAAAACATAGTTCATCGGAATATTCGCAATAAGACCTAAAATACCGATGATCATAATGATCCGAGTATTTCCAACGCCTTCGTTGAGACCTCTGAGCGACTGATAAAAGCAAGCACCTAAAATTCCAAATGATAAAAAATGAATATACCCATTAGCCAATGAAATCAATTCTGGATCATGTCCAATCAGTACAATAACACGCCTTAACTGGGTCGAAATAAGCATTGCCACAATGCTAAGCCCTAAAGCGAGCCAAAGTGATTGCATTAAGGTTTGTCGGATATGCCGATGTCGTTTTGCACCGAAATGACTTGCAATTAATGGAGTGACAGCCATCAGGATTCCCTGACAGAAGAAAATTACTGGGAAAATCAGACTTCCGCCTAAAGCAACAGCAGCAAGATCAGTCGCACTTACCTGACCGGCCATCAAGGTATCAGCCACACTCATACCCATCACAATAAGTTGAGCGATTAAGACAGGAAAGGCTAGCCGAATTAATCGGATAATTTCTTGTTTAAAAAGGGGATGCATATTCGACATGTAAAAAGTTAAGAACCCCGAAAGATTAACGTTTTTATCCTTAGAAATACATACCGTTTTATCATTTGATACCAACTTTTACCATTTTATGAGAGAAGCAAAGTAGTTAGCTTAGTTTATTGTGTTTATTGAGGGGTTCAGATACGATTGTAATCCACGTCCGACAGTAACGGACGATATGAAATACAAATCATTTTTCGAATTTATTAATTCAACATTTATATGTGATGTTTGGTAGGCATCACCACTGTAAGTTAAGGAATAGTTATGCCAGTTATCACCCTTCCTGACGGCAGCCAGCGTCAATTTGAAAATCCTGTTAGTATCATGGAAATTGCCCAAGATATCGGGGCTGGTCTTGCTAAAGCATGTATTGCAGGCCGCGTTAACGGACAACGAGTTGATGCTTGTGATGTTGTGATGGAAGATGCACAGATAGAAATAATTACAGTAAGAGATGCGGACGGGCTTGAGATTATTCGTCATTCCTGCGCACATTTGCTTGGCCACGCTATTAAACAATTATGGCCTGATGTCAAAATGGCTATCGGGCCAACAATTGACAATGGTTTCTACTACGATATCGACCTTGAGCATTCGTTAACTCAGGAAGACCTCGATACGTTAGAAAAACGCATGTTGGAACTGGCAAAAACGAACTACGATGTGATCAAAGAAAAAGTATCCGTAGAAGAAGCCAAACGGACATTTGAAGCGCGTGATGAAAGCTATAAACTTGAAATTATAGAAGGTATTGATCCATCGGATCGCCCAGGTCTTTACCATCATCAAGAATATGTAGATATGTGCCGCGGTCCACATGTCCCAAATATGCGATTTTGTCATCATTTCAAATTGATGAAAATTGCAGGGGCATATTGGCGTGGTGACAGCAATAATAAAATGTTGCAACGTATTTATGGCACTGCATGGCCAGATAAAAAACAGCTTAAATCTTATCTTGTAAGGTTAGAAGAAGCTGCTAAGCGAGACCACCGTAAAATTGGTAAAGCATTGGATCTGTTCCACTGGCAGGAAGAAGCTCCGGGCATGGTATTTTGGCACAATGATGGTTGGACCATCTTCCGTGAATTGGAAAAATTTGTCCGGGAAAAACTGCATCAATACGATTATCAGGAAGTCAAAGGCCCATTTATGATGGACCGGGTATTGTGGGAGAAATCCGGTCATTGGGATAAATATGCCGAAAACATGTTTACCACTTCTTCAGAAAATCGTGAATATGCCATTAAACCAATGAACTGCCCAGGTCATGTTCAGATTTTTAATCAGGGGTTAAAATCATACCGTGACCTTCCTTTAAGAATGGCTGAATTTGGTTGCTGCCACCGTAATGAACCATCAGGTGCATTACACGGACTGATGCGGGTTAGGGGCTTTACCCAAGATGATGCCCATATTTTTTGTACTGAAGAGCAGATACAATCTGAAGTTTCTTCTTGCATTAAGATGGTTTATGATCTTTACTCGACATTCGGATTTAATCGTATTGAAGTTAAGCTATCAACTCGACCTGAAAAGCGTGTAGGAAGCGAGGCTATCTGGGATAAAGCAGAAGAAGCACTCAAACTGGCACTAGAGCATAACGAGTTGGAATTCGAATTGCAGCCTGGCGAAGGCGCTTTTTACGGCCCTAAAATCGAATTTACTTTATATGACTGTTTGGATAGAGCCTGGCAATGTGGTACGATTCAGCTCGATTTCTCAATGCCTGGTCGTTTAGGTGCCTCTTACGTTGCTGAAGATAATGAACGTAAAGTCCCAGTCATGATTCACAGGGCTATATTAGGTTCTCTGGAACGTTTCATTGGAATACTAACCGAAGAGTATGCGGGTCTTTTCCCATTATGGTTAGCGCCAACACAGGCAGTCATCATGAATATCACAGATAAACAGGCAGATTTTGCCAAAGAAACTGTGAAAGCGTTAAATAAAGCTGGTATCAGAGCCAATGCAGACTTGAGAAACGAGAAAATTGGCTTTAAAATTCGTGAACATACTTTAAAACGAGTGCCATACTTGTTAGTCGTCGGCGATAAAGAAGTTGAAGCTGGCGAAGTGGCCATTCGGACAAGAAAAGGTGTTGATCTCGGAAAAATGAAAATTGATGATTTAATTGCTCATCTGAAAAATGAAATCGACACTCGTAAGACAGCAACGTCGGAGGAATAAGCTATAAAAGGTGGAAGAAAAGGACAACAAAAAGTTGTTCGTCCAAATAAAATTAACCGTGAAATCCGAGTCCCTAAAGTTCGTTTGATCGGAGTTGACGGCGAACAAGCCGGGATTGTAACCATTGAAGAAGCCTTGGATCAGGCAGCACATGCAGGTGTTGATCTCGTTGAGATTAGCCCTAATGCAGAGCCGCCGGTTTGTAGGGTTATGGATTACGGGAAATTCCTCTACGAGAAAAGTAAATCTGCTAAAGAACAAAAGAAAAAGCAAAAACAGATTCAGGTAAAGGAAGTCAAATTCCGGCCTGGAACTGATGAAGGCGATTATCAGGTAAAACTACGCAACCTGGTTCGCTTTATAGAAGAGGGCAATAAAGCCAAAGTGACTTTACGCTTCCGTGGTCGGGAGATGGCGCATCAGCGATTAGGTTTCGATTTGTTAAATCGCATTAAAGACGATTTAGACGAAATTGCTATTGTTGAAGCGTTCCCTAAAATGGAAGGCCGTCAAGCCATCATGGTCCTTGCTCCTAAGAAGAAGTAGATAAGGCTTTAAGTAACGAAGTCCAGTTATTCTTTAGAATAGCTGGCTTTTTTCGCCTTACTGCTAGTTTATTAATAACAATGCGGAGTGCATGAAAATGCCAAAAATCAAAACCGATCGGGGCGCAGCTAAGCGCTTTAAAAAAACCGCTAAAGGTTTTAAATGTAAACAAGCCGGTCTGCGTCATATCCTGACTAAGCGTCGGACAAAAGTTAAACGTCAATTACGTGCGAAATGTATGGTTGCAAAATCTGATGTCGCAGCTGTTAAACGTATGTTGCCTTACGCTTAAGTTATAGGAGAGAACAGATGGCAAGAGTTAAACGTGGCGTAACTGCCCGTGCACGGCACAAAAAGGTTCTGAATCAGGCGAAAGGTTACTATGGTGCCCGTTCGCGTGTTTATCGTGTTGCTTTTCAGGCGGTAACTAAAGCCGGTCAATATGCTTATCGTGACCGCCGTCAGCGCAAACGTCAGTTCCGTCAACTGTGGATTGCTCGCATCAATGCTGCAGCCCGTCAGAATGGTCTTTCTTATAGCCGTTTCATTAATGGTCTGAAGAAAGCATCGGTCGAAATTGATCGTAAAATTCTGGCTGATATCGCTGTATTCGATAAAGTTGCTTTTGCGGCTTTAGTTGAAAAAGCGAAAAGTACGTTATAATTTCGATGCATTTTTAATGCCCGGTTTTTTAACCGGGTTTTTTTATACCCAAACATATTGATCCTAGACGACTTTTCACCTCATTATCTAGCCATTTTTACCACTTTCCATTAATATTAGTGCTTACTTTTTTAATCGCACAATCCATTCCGAAACGGGATAGAGGAACTCATGCAACAACTCGAAGCGCTGATTGCTCAGGCACTCACACAAGTTGAGAAAGCCGACGATCTTGCTGCGCTGGACGCCGTCCGCGTTGAATATTTAGGTAAAAAGGGATTGATGACTCAGCAAATGCAAACTTTAGGCAAGCTGAGTGCAGAAGAACGTCCCGCAGCAGGGCAAGCCATTAATCAGGCAAAACAAACGATTACCCAGACAATTAATTCTAAACGTGAAGCACTACAACAGGCTGCACTAAATGCGAAGCTTGCCAGTGAAAGTATTGATGTCACTTTACCAGGAAGAGCTACCGAAATTGGTGGATTACATCCGGTAACCCGCACTATACAGCGCATAGAACAGTATTTTGGACAACTTGGATTTCTGACTAAAAAAGGTCCGGAAATCGAGGATGACTTTCATAATTTCGACGCACTTAATATGCCTGCACATCATCCGGCCAGGGCAGGGCACGATACATTTTATTTTAACCCTAAATTAATGCTTCGCACTCAAACCTCTGGCGTTCAAATCCGGACTATGGAAGCAGAACAGCCACCTTTGCGTATCATATCTCCCGGGCGTGTTTACCGAAATGATTATGACCAGACTCATACGCCAATGTTCCACCAGGTTGAAGGGCTAATGGTTGATAAAAATGTCAGCTTTACAGAACTCAAAGGTGTGTTATACGATTTTCTACAGAACTTTTTTGAAGCAGACTTAAAAATTCGCTTTAGACCGTCTTATTTCCCATTCACAGAAACATCTGCTGAAGTCGATGTACTGGGTCAAAATGGCTGGCTTGAAATTTTAGGATGTGGAATGGTTCATCCTAATGTGCTTAAAGCTGTCAATATTGATCCTGAAGAATATACCGGTTTTGCTTTTGGTATGGGGGTTGAACGATTAACGATGTTACGTTATGGCGTCAATGACCTTCGGGCATTCTTTGAAAACGACCTGCGTTTTCTCAAGCAATTTAATTAAAGGGAAAAGCGATGAAATTTAGCGAATCCTGGTTACGTGAATGGGTAAACCCATCAATTGATTTGAATACACTAAGCGAACAAATCACAATGGCGGGCCTTGAAGTTGATGAAATTACACCCGTTGCTGGCGATTTTACAGGCGTCGTCGTTGGCGAAGTCGTTGAGTGTGAACAACATCCCGATGCAGATAAGCTCCGGGTGACTCAGGTCAATATTGGCGATAGTGAATTAATATCCATCGTTTGTGGAGCACCCAACTGTCGAAAAGGCCTTAAAGTTGCGGTTGCAACAGTCGGAGCTGTGTTGCCGGGTGACTTTAAAATCAAAAAGGCAAAATTACGCGGTCAACCATCTTTTGGCATGCTATGTAGTGCAAAAGAATTAGCTATCAGTGATGATCATGAAGGTATTATGGAGTTACCTATAGATGCTCCAATTGGTCATGATCTGCGTAAATATTTAAACCTGAATGATTATAGTATTGAAATCGATCTGACTCCCAATCGGGCTGACTGTCTTAGTATTGCAGGTGTGGCAAGGGAAGTTGGTGTTCTAAATGAACTCGATGTGAACGAACCGGCTTGGCCAGCTTTGCAACCTTCTACAGATCGAACTTATCCTATTCAGGTTATCGACAAAAAAGCATGTCCTCGTTATCTTGGGCGGGTCATCGAAGGGGTGGATGTCAAAGCTGAAACACCACTTTGGATGGTCGAAAAACTTCGTCGTGGCGGAATTCGTTCTATTGATCCGGTTGTTGATATCACAAATTATGTACTATTAGAGTTAGGACAGCCTCTCCACGCATTTGATTGTGATACTTTACAAGGTGATATCGTTGTTCGAAAAGCCAAACAGGGTGAAAAATTAACAACTCTGGATAGCGAATGTGTTGCGTTAAATGATAATACATTAGTAATTGCTGATGATCGCGGTGCAATTGCTATCGCTGGTATTTTTGGTGGTGAAGCAACCGGAGTCACCCAAAACACCACAACTATTTTTCTAGAGAGTGCTTTTTTCGCACCATTAGCGATTATTGGTCGTGCGCGCCAATATGGGTTACATACAGATGCATCGCATCGTTTTGAACGTGGTGTCGACTGGCAATTACAAGAAAAAGCATTGGATAGAGCCGCTAATTTAATTCTGGATATCTGTGGTGGGCAAGCAGGCCCGTTAATCATTAATGAAGATATTCCTTCTTTACCTAAATCAGAGCCCATTGCTTTGCGTCATAAACGGCTAACTCGTTTAGTTGGCCATCATTTTGATAAACCGCAAGTCACTCAAATTTTTAAACGACTTGGATTATCGGTGACTGAAACTGATGAAGGCTGGGAAGTCAGCTCACCTAGTTATCGTTTTGATATCGAAATCGAACAAGACTTAATTGAGGAAGTTGCCCGTATTTATGGATATAACGAAATCCCTAATCTAGCACCAGTATCTCATTTAAAGATGCACTTTGTACCAGAGTCCAAATTGCCAGTAAGTCGTTTACAACAAACATTGGTGCACAGAGGTTATCAAGAAGCAATTACATATAGTTTTGTTGATCCTCAAAAACAGAAACAGATTCATCCCGCCCAGGCCACAATGAATTTACCAAATCCAATTTCTGTTGAAATGTCGCAGATGCGACTCGGGTTATGGACAGGTCTGCTCGAAGCTGTTTCTTATAATCAGAAACGTCAGCAAAACCGAATTCGATTGTTCGAAAGTGGGTTACGATTTATTCCTGATGAATCTGCTGAAAACAATGTTCGACAAGACATTATGCTGGCTGGCGCTATTACCGGAACTGCGCTTGATGAAAACTGGATTTCAGAAAATCGTGATGTTGATTTTTTTGATATCAAAGCTGATTTAGAAGCATTAATTACATCAACAAAAAGTGCAAAAGAGTTTGATTTTGTCAGAGCTGAACATCCCGCTTTGCATCCGGGACAAAGTGCTCAGATTCTCCGTAATGGTGAAAAAGTCGGCTGGGTTGGAGCAATTCATCCTAAACTAGAAAAAGGGTTTGCTCTGAACGGGCGAGTATTTCTCTTTGAAATTAAGGTGGATGCATTAACGTATGCATCAATACCTGTTGCAGAGCCCGTTTCGAAGTTCCCAGCTAACCGCCGAGATCTCGCATTAGTCGTCAATAAAGGGACAAATGCTGCAGATTTAGTAAAAAATGTATGGAAAAATGGCACAAATCAATTAGTTGGAGTAAACTTATTCGATGTATACCAAGGAGAAAAGGTCGCTGAAGGTAAAAAAAGCGTCGCTATTAGTTTGACGCTGCAAGACCAAACTCATACCTTGGAAGAAAGTGAGATTATTGCAATTGTTGGCAATATTGTCGATGGACTCAAATCCGAATTCAATGCATCCTTGAGGGATTAGATATGGCACTAACTAAAGCTGACCTGGCTGAGACGCTCTTCGACCGGTTAGGGTTTAGTAAAAAAGAATCGAAAGATGTTGTTGAAGCATTTTTTGAGGAAATCCGTACAGCATTAGAAGTAGGGGAACAGGTCAAAATCTCAGGTTTTGGTAATTTTGATCTCCGTGAAAAAAATGAACGGCCTGGTCGAAATCCAAAAACTGGGGAGGACATTCCAATTAGTGCAAGACGGGTTGTAACTTTTCGTCCTGGGCAGAAATTAAAAAACCGGGTTGAAAATGCTGAGCCTAAGCCAGAATAATTAATCAATCTGTCTGTGTAATATCGAAAAGCCTTAGAAATGTCTAAGGCTTTTTGCTTTTTTCTGGAATTTATGGCTAGATAAGAGTAGGTTAATTAACAATAATTTATTACTTGGGATCGAATCAGTATCATGTTACAAGCGGCAAGTAAAACCATCTGCAGTATTCGTCCATTCGAACAAGAGTGGTGTGGTCACCTTTATGACCGATTTGCCAATACGATGGTTTATCCTTCAGTGTGTAATAATCTAGATGATTACCATCAACAGTTAATAGAAAATTGTGAAAGCTGGATAGCCTTAAGAGAACAAAAAATTGTCGGTTTTATCCGGTTAGGCTGGGAAGCTGAATTTCATGAATTCAAAGAAGAAAATATACCTCAAATTACAAATTTAGCCGTTCTTCCTGAAGTCAGACAACAAGGTATCGCAACCGCCTTAATCAGTAGGGTTGAACCGAAGGCTCTCCGATGTAAACGACGAATAGGTATTGGTATTCCTTTGTCACCAGCTCGGCAGGAGATCCAGAGGCTCTGTTTTAAACGTGGATTCACACCTCGAACAAATGGTATCTTTTATCAAGGGAAACCTGTTACATCTGATCAGCAAGTCACTATGAATGATGACTTGCTTATTTATATGGTGAAAAATCGGTTATAGTTTAAAGACGCCAATACTTTCTTTTAAACGTTCACTCAATCTGGATAATTCTTCTGACTGATTAGCACTCGTTGAAACTGAATCTGCAAGTTGCTCAGAAGCACTATGAATATTTGTTGTATTTTCATTTATTTCAGCTGTAACCGAGGTTTGCTCTTCAGCAGCAGTTGCAATTTGTGTTGCCATTTCATTGATGGACTCAATAGATTGTCTGATTCTGGTAAAACTCTGGTTTGCATCATTTGTATCTAAAACGCTTTTTTGTGCCAGTTCCTGACTAGAATCCATGCTGGCAACAGCATGTTGTGTCGCTTCCTGTAGCAATTGGATCATATTGCGAATTTCTTCTGTTGATGAATGAGTCCTTTGAGACAAAGAACGAACTTCATCTGCAACAACGGCGAATCCACGTCCTTGTTCACCTGCTCGGGCCGCTTCGATTGCTGCGTTTAATGCCAAAAGATTAGTCTGTTCGGCGATGGCTGTAATCGTTGATACAATTGAACCGATTTCTTGTACATGACCATCTAATTTACCAATGGCATCCGTCGTATTTTGAATTTCATCAGCCAGTTTCACAATACTTTCCTGACTCTGATGAAGCTGTATTTCACCATCATTACTCTGATTAACTGCTTCATCTGAAATTTGCGCTGTATTCGCTGCATTATTCGCAATTTCTTGCGTCGCTACAGTCATCTCATTGACAGCAGTTGCCACTAAAGTTATTTCTTGTTGTTGATTGTTAATTCGCGATGCACTTTCTGCAGAAATTTGTTGTGTAGTAGACGCTTGCTGTACTAATGAATTACCAATATCTCTTACGCCATCAATGATGTCATGAAGATATTCAACAAATGAATTAAAATTTTGGGCAAGCATGCCAATCTCGTCGGTTGACTGTGTTTCAATTCGCCGGGTTAAATCTCCATTACCACTAGTAATATTAGCTAACCCTGATGAAACTAACCGCAGATCTTTAAATATCCATCGGATTAAAAAAACAGCACCAATAATGATGACAATCAAAATCAAAAATGAAACCAGAATTGTTTTCCATAATAGTTGATGGAGCGGGGCATTTAGAACGGATTCTTTCATAACTAACCCTAAAACCCACTGAGTATTTGGAATATTACCGAGATAAAGAAGTGTCTTATGTCCATCAACTGATAACTTCTGAACAGTATGTAGTTCTCCCAAATGGGATAACTCATCACTTGTTAGTTTGAAATTAAGAACTGTCGGATGTTTTAAAATCATTGACTGATTAGGAAACGCAGCAATTACATTCCGTTTATCCAAGAGCATGGCATAACCATCCCCCTGAACTTTTTGTGAAAGTACTTGTTGAATAATTTTATCCATATAAAACAGCCCACCAATTGCTCCGACAAATTGTCCATTAACCATTAAAGGAACAACAAATGTTATAGCAAATTTTTTGCCGGTTGCTGCAATGTATGGAACTGTTGTGAATGGTCTTTGCAATTCTTTTGCAGATTTATACCAACCTCTGACTCTTGGATCGTATCCTGATTTATCAAGAGATGGATCATGACGGTACATAGTTCCATCTTCAAGCCCGACAAATGTTAAAGCAAATCCACCACTATTTTTGGCTTGATTAAGCCATTTTAATACTTGTGGATGGTCTAATTTTCCCCTCTGACTTAATGAGTGTTCTAGTTCTCCAGCTAAAACAGACATGATTTGCTGTCGGTCGAAAGCCCAGCTAGATAAATATTGAGTAAACGCCTGTGCTTGAGCCTCAGCCTGAGATTGTATGGATTTTTCTCGAGAGCTCTCAAGTTGGGAATAGGACAAGAATCCTAAACACACAGATATGATGGCAAGAAAAAGTATAGTCACAGCGATTAACTTTCCCTGAAGCGATAAATTCATTGGTTATACTCCCTAGCTCCCCATAATTAATAACATTATTATTGGGTATAATAATAGCATAATGGATATAACGGCTAGCTTACGCTTAAATTGAGAAAGGAAAAGAGAAATTGATGCCAGATCAAATTTTCGACAATAATGATCAACAGATTGACATGACAAGCTATTTTTTAATCAGCTCTATGTTTATTTTAATGAAATATTCATTTAGAGATGAAATAATTGACCAGAGTAACTATTCAAGATTTATTATTACCAGAATCACTTAAAAAGTTTTAGTAAAAACGATACCCACTTTATAAAGAGCATACTTTATGCATGCTCTTTACCACTTCCCGAACCATTAGTTAGTGGTTCAAAATTTGACTTAGAAATACTTGTGTTCTTTCTGATTGAGGGTTTTCAAAAAACTCATGCGGATTATTTTCTTCGATAATTTCGCCTCTATCCATAAAAATAACCCGATCAGCCACCTGCTTTGCAAATCCCATTTCATGGGTTACACAAAGCATAGTCATTCCTTCTTCTGCTAATTCAACCATCACATCCAGTACCTCACGAACCATTTCAGGATCCAGGGCAGAGGTGGGTTCATCAAATAGCATAATTGATGGATTCATACATAGACTTCTTGCAATGGCCACTCGCTGCTGCTGACCACCGGATAATTGGCCTGGATATTTGTTAGCTTGATCCGGGATTTTAACCCGCTCCAGATACTTCATAGCCGTAGTTTCTGCCTTTTTTTGCGGAATTCTTTTAACCCAAATAGGTGCAAGACAGCAATTTTGTAAAACAGTCAGATGAGGGAATAAATTAAAATGTTGAAAACACATGCCCACATCACGACGAACATACTCAATATTTTTTAAATCATTATTTAATAAAGTTCCGTTTACAATGATTTCTCCAGCCTGATATTCCTCAAGACGATTAATGCAGCGAATCATGGTTGATTTACCTGAGCCAGAAGGGCCACAGATAACAATCCGCTCTCCTTTTGATACATTCAGATCGATATCTTTAAGAACATGGAATTCACCATACCATTTATTCATTGCTTTTAATTCAATCACTATTTTGTTATTAGCCATTAGGGTCGATTGTTCAGTCATCATTAAATCCTTATTCTAATTTTTATGGCCAGTGTGAAGTTTCTTCTCGATGTAAATTGAATAACGAGAAATTGCAAAACAAAACAGCCAGAATACAAATGCAACAAATACATACATTTCGATTGAAAATCCCAACCACTTTGGATCAGACATCGCAGATTGCCCGATTGCCAATAGATCGAAAATACCAATAATTAAGACTAAGCTTGTATCTTTAAACAGAGAAATAAAGGTATTAACAATAGAAGGAATCGTAATTTTTAAAGCCTGTGGAAGAATTACAAAAATCATAGACTTCCAATAATTCAATCCAAGTGATTCAGCAGCTTCAAATTGACCTTTAGGAATTGCTTGTAACCCTCCACGAACGACTTCTGCCATATAAGCGGAATAAAACATAGTTATTCCAATCATTGCCCGTAATAATTTATCAAAATCGATGTCAGTGCTCAGAAAAAGAGGGAGCATGACTGATGCCATAAACAGTACGGTAATTAGAGGAACTGCTCGCCAGAATTCGATATAAGCCGAACTAAAGGCTCGTATAATAGGCATTTTTGAACGTCGACCAAGCGCTAGAACAGTCCCGAATGGGAGAGAAATTACGATGCCCGCAATAGCTAATACGAGGGTAACTAATAACCCTCCCCATAGGCTTGTACCCACTTTAGATAAACCAAAAACGCCACCACTTAATAAGATTACGACAATAATCGGATAAATAAAAAGACTGAACCCACCAACCCAGACTTTTTTCGGAGCCTTTGGTATTGCAAGCCATACTATTAAAATTGCACAACTGAGGTAAACCAAATCAGGCCGCCAACGTTGAGCTTCCGGATAGAAGCCGTAAATCAGCTGGGCAAAACGGTTTTCAACAAAGACCCAACATGCCCCGCCACCAACTGTGCAGGCATCGCGGTTGGTGCCTACCCAACTGGCATCAATAAACGCCCATTGAATAAAGTGATAAATTAATGGAACGAAAATGTATAAAAGTAAAAGTGTAAATAATGAATTATACCAGGTTGAAAATAGATTCTTCCGCATCCAACCAAGTATTCCGACTTCCTGGACTGGCGCAGACTTATCGGGTTTAAATTGATGTTTTGACATAATTATTACCTTTCCACCAGAGCCACTTTGCGATTATATATATTCATCACAAATGAAGTTACTAGACTAATCACTAAATAAACAGCCATTGTCATTGCTATAACTTCAATTGCCTGGCCTGTCTGATTAAGCGTTGTCCCCATAAACACAGATACCAATTCAGGATAACCGATAGCCGTAGCTAGTGAAGAGTTTTTGGTTAAATTTAAATATTCGCTGGTTAAAGGCGGAATAATAACGCGCATCGCTTGGGGGATAATGACCAGTCTTAAAGTTTGACCTTTTGATAGGCCTAATGAGTGAGCGGCTTCACTCTGTCCTTTATTAATAGCTTCGATACCAGAGCGTACAATTTCAGCAATAAATGCAGAAGCATATAATGATAAGGATAATAGTAGGGCAGTTAATTCAGGAATAATAACCCATCCACCTCTAAAATTAAAACCTCTCAATTGAGGTATATCAAATGATATTGGAGCACCAAAAATCCAAAAAGTAAACAAAGGTAAGAAAATAATGAGTGCGATTGAAATCCAAAAAACAGGGAACGTCTTCCCTGTTTTTAATTGCTTTTTATTCGCCCAACGCCGCATCCAAAAAGTAATAGTAATAACAATTAAAAATGCAGCGACTATCCATTGTGAACCACTATGGAAAATAGGACTTGGTATGTATAGCCCTCTGTTATTAAGAAAAATCAAGTCGCTAATATGTGCACTATGTCGGGGTGTTGGTAATGGGGATAGTACAGCATTATACCAAAAGAATATTTGTAGTAGTAAAGGTGTATTTCTTAGTATATCAACATAAATTGCACTTAATTTAGCAACAACCCAGTTTTGAGATAATCTTGCGACTCCCACAAGAAAACCAATAATTGTTGATAAAATAATTCCGAGGATTGAAACAAGTAATGTATTACATAAACCGACAAGAAACGTTCGTCCATATGAGCTATCTTCTGTATACGGGATTAAACTTTGAATAATACCGAATCCGGCTCTTTGTGATAAAAATTCGAATCCTGTTTTAATACCGCGGGAATCTAAGTTATGTATAGCATTCAAAATAATATCGTAAAAAAAACATACAACAAAAATAATTGCTAGAACCTGAAAAACAAGGGCCCGGATATTGGGGTCAAACCATATTGAACGGAATGATAAATGTACTTTTTTAGGGGAAGGCTGAGCCGCCATAAATAATTCCTGAAAACGACTAATAATTAGATTAGAGCCAGATTTCTGGCTCTATCTCCATTCATAAAATATTTTTCATCTAGAAATTAACGAACAGGAGGAGCGTACTGAATACCACCATCTTTCCATAATGCATTCAGACCACGTGAAATTTTCAAAGGTGAATCAGCACCCACATCACGTTTAAAGATTTCTCCATAATTACCAACTTGTTTAACAATATCGTAAGCCCAACGGTTACTGATCCCCAACATATCACCCATATGGCTATCGACACCTAACAAGCGCTTGACCGAGGGGTTCGTTGATTTAAGCATTTGATCAACATTTGAAGATGATACACCAAGTTCCTCAGCATCAATCATGGCAAAAAGAGACCATTTGACGATATTGAACCATTGGTCATCTCCCTGGCGGACAACCGGACCTAAAGGTTCTTTAGAAATAACATCAGGAAGGACTATTGCTTCATTGGGTTTAGCCAGTTTAATCCGCAAAGAATATAGTTGTGATTGATCGGATGTTAAAACATCACATCGACCTGCTTCAAAACCTTTCACGGTTTGATCCGATGTATCAAAAACAACTGGAGTATATTTCATACCATGACTTCTGAAATAGTCTGCTAAATTCAACTCAGTTGTCGTACCAGATTGAATACAAATAGCTGCACCATCAAGATCTTTAGCTGTTTTAACTCCAAGATTTTTATTAACCATGAAGCCTTGCCCGTCATAATAGTTCACACCTGCGAAATTAAGACCCAATGAAGCATCACGGGTTAAAGTCCAGGTCGTATTTCGTGACAGGATATCAATTTCACCAGACTGCAATGCAGTAAATCGTTCTTTCGCTGTCAAAGGCGTATATTTCACTTTATCCGCATTGCCTAAAACGGCTGCAGCAACAGCACGACAAACATCAACATCGATTCCTTCCCAGTGGCCTTTGGAGTCAGGGTTTGAGAAGCCTGGCAATCCTGTGCTTACACCACATTGAATATAGCCTTTTTGTTTGACATCATTTAGTGTTGAATTTGCGTAAACTGAAGCTGAAAGGATAAAAGTTGTTGCAGCCACTGCTGCCCACATGCTTTTTTTCTTGAACATTAGAATCTTCCCTGTACATTTTTATGATCTACTACAGCCTTTTATAACTATTGATATAGAGTAAGCTGTTTAGTTTTCCAAATCCCATCAATAGTTATACGTTCTAATAATTACATGTAAACCGAATATTTATCCTGAGCTCCATAAAAAACAGGATAATAATCGATTTAGTTTAAAACACATAAGAAAATCTAATGTATAAGCACAGTTTTTTCTCATGGTTAATTGCCTAATTTTAGAACAAATAATCAAGCCTGTCGCATCAAGATTCCAAAAATAGGAAGAACATAACAAAGATCTTTTAGAAATATTAGAAATAACCGATGGTCTATAATCCATTAAAAATTCTTACATGCGCAAAAAAAACAAGACTTTTTCTATGTACATCTTTAGACAAATAAATGCTTAATCCAAGGACGATAAACGACATAACTTCAAAACTTTCTTCTCAACTCAAAAATCAACGACCTCGCTAAAGCGTGTTCGATCAAACCTTTACAGAAATACTCACAAGGATAAGATGATCAAATAACAATAAATATTACAGAGGAAAAGGAGTAATCATGAAAATTGCCATTTTAACAGGGGCAGGAATCTCTGCCGAATCAGGAATCCAGACTTTCCGTGGAGATACAGGCCTGTGGGCAGAACATCGAATAGAAGAAATATGCACTCCTGAGGGGTATGCCCAAGACCCAAAGAAAGTTCAATCGTTTTATAATGCCCGGCGCAGAGAACTTCTTCAACCACAAATCAAACCCAATGAGGCACACTTGGCACTTGCTAAACTCGAATCTCACGATAATGTTCAATTAACGCTGGTAACCCAGAATATTGATAATCTGCATGAGCGAGCAGGAAGTCAAAATATTCTGCATATGCATGGTGAATTGCTTAAAGTCCGATGTACTCAAAGCCATAAACTCTATAAATGTGACCATGATATTGCTTTTGATGAACCATGTAAGTGTTGTACACCTCATCATCCATTGCGTCCCCATGTTGTGTGGTTTGGTGAAATGCCTTTATATATGGACGAGATTAGTGATGTGCTTAACAATACCGATTTATTTGTTGCAATCGGAACATCTGGTGTTGTGTACCCAGCTGCCGGATTTGTACGCCAAGCGGCTCTAAACGGAGCTCAAACCGTAGAATTGAATCTTGAACCATCTCAGGTTGAAAGTGCCTTCGATGAAAAAATCTACGGCCCGGCAACAGAAGTTGTCCCTGAATTTGTTCATCAATTGATTACTAAATTAGCATAACCCGTATAATTTTTGGTATATTAGCAGGCTTGATTAAATAAGGTTCAGGAGTGCTTCTTTGCGTCGGCTATTTATTCTCGGAATTATGCTTGTTTTATTTGGTTGCAATGACCAGTCAAATCGTTCGCATTGGGCTATCCCACGTGTATCGATGGCTGCCACTCATCTACCTAATTTAACAACGGAAAAAGAACCCGATCAGCGCAAAAAAAGATTCACAGAATATCTTCTGCCGATGATACATATGTTGAATACTCAGATCCTAAAGAAGCGGCAACTTCTCATTGAAGCCGAGCAGATCTTTGATCAAGATAAACCATTGCCTGCTGGTTCACTTGAACTCATTGAAGAATTGGCCGAGCAATATAATGTTGATTATGATGGCGATATCTCTGATGTATTATTTAAAGAGCTTAAACAGCGAATCGATGTTATTCCTCCAAATCTAGTCTTGGCACAAGCTGCAAATGAATCAGCGTGGGGGACATCTCGTTTTGCTCAGCAGGGTAATAATCTGTTTGGTCAGTGGTGCTTTAAAAAAGGATGTGGGCTTGTCCCGACGGCTCGTACAGAAGGTGCAATTCATGAAGTCCGTCGTTTTGATTCGCCTTATAACTCACTCAAAGCCTATATGATCAATTTAAATACCAATTCTGCTTATACAACATTTCGAAAAATCCGAGCATCGATCAGGAAGAATGGCAAATCAATCCGAGGTCAGGAGCTGGTTAAAGGACTTCTCAATTATTCACAGCGAGGTGAGGTTTACGTCATGGCTCTACAAAAACTCATGAAGGCTAACAGTAGTATCTGGCCGGATACAGTAACAGCTAACTTAAAAGGCTAGAGCGGGGATTACTAAGAATTTTTTAACCTCAGTGACTCAATCAGGGAAAGCTATAAATAGTCAATATTCGGACTATAAAGCTAAAAACTGGGGTTAACTATTGCATTCATATAAAATATAGGCAGTTTAAGTTTTTACTCAATCGACAATTTGGATAGGCAACTTATCATCGAAGATTGTTTCATCCAATGCAGATGCAAATTGAGGTTTATCGAAACCAATATCCCCACCATCAATAACACCACTTGTACGATCGATACTCTTAAAATCAAAGAGATTATGATCTAGCAGATGTGATGGCACGACATTCTGAACGGACCTGAACATAGTTTCAATCCGGCCTGGATAACGTTTATCCCAATTATGGAGCATTTCTTTAATAACCTGACGTTGCAGATTTTTCTGAGAGCCGCATAAATTACACGGAATAATAGGAAATTTCTTAATTCCTGCAAACCGGATAAGATCAGCCTCTTTCGTGTATGCTAAAGGCCTAATAACCACATGGTCCCCATCATCACTCACAAGCTTTGGTGGCATAGATTTTAACTTACCACCATAGAACATATTCAAAAAGAATGTTTCCAGGATATCATTACGATGATGACCCAGTGCAATTTTTGTTGCCCCTAACTCTTTTGCTGTTCGATATAAAATGCCACGACGTAGGCGAGAGCATAAAGAACAAGTTGTTTTACCTTCAGGAATCTTCTCTTTAACAATAGAGTAAGTATCTTCTTCAACGATTCGATAAGGTACTCCAATAGAATCCAAATATTCAGGTAATATATGTTCAGGAAAACCAGGTTGTTTTTGATCCAGATTTACTGCAATCAGTTCAAAATCTATAGGGGCATGTGCCTGTAAATGTCTTAATATTGCTAAAAGGGCATAGCTATCTTTTCCTCCGGAAAGGCAAACCATTACTTTATCATTAGCTTCAATCATATTGAAATCAGCAATAGCCTGTCCAACCTGGCGGCGAAGTCGTTTGTGAAGTTTATTTGCGTTATAAATGGCTTTAGCTTGAGAAGTATGATTAGACATGAACGGCCCATATATATAAAAACGCGCCTATTATATAGACGCGCGACGATTCTTCAAGTTATCTCAACAACGAACTACGATAGTTCAGACTCAAGTGGCCGCAAAGCCAGTAAATCACAATCAAGTTGATCAATGACATGTTCGGCCGTATTGCCAATTAAAGCACCAGATAACCCGCTACGACCGCAAGTACCTAAAACAACCGCGGCAGCATCCAAATCAAAAGCCTTATCAATGATCGCATCATCAGGCAATCCTTCTTCTAAATGAACATGCTGGCTGTTTAATCCATATTTTTTTACATATTCATCGATAAGCTCTTCATGCTGTTCACGTACACTTTGATTGTACAATTCTGGGTCAAAATCAGGTAATTCAATCGCTATGTTTGCAGGAGCCGGAGGATATGCATTGATAACATGCAATTCTGCATCAACCAGTTTACTAAGATCCTGACTATAGCGGGTGATCCTATCATTCAGGCTGAGATGAAGGTCATCTTCAGCACCTAAATGAACTGCAGCCAGAATTTTCCCATGTGCTGGCCATTCTTTATTTTTAACTAAGAGCAAAGGGGCAGGGGTCTTGCGAATTAGATGCCAATCTGTTGGCGTAAATATCACCGATTGTAGTTTAGGATGATTATGAGTGCCTTTAATAATCAAGTCATGTTCAAACTCAACTGCTTCATTAATAATTGCCTCGTATAACCGATTATTCCAAAGAACTTTTGATTCAATATTGATACCTTGTTCCTGATATTCCTGAATCAATTTAGCCAGCCACTCAGAGCGATCAGAAATCACAGCTGAGCGCATTGCTTCGCGTTCATCGGCTGAAAGCATGGAAGTCATTTCATAAGAAAAATCATAAATCGTTAATAGTGCTTTGATCGATGTATTCTGTTTCTGCTGAGAGAGATAAATAGCTCTAGACAGCGCAACCTGATTCTCTTGTGTAGGGTCAATAACGACTAATATATTTTGATACTTAATCATAATGCGCTCCTTTAACCAAACCAATACAATGATTTTATACCAGTTTAGCTAAAAAGGAGAATCAAGTAGCGACATGCTTCAAATAATATAGACTGTTTTATCGATATAACTATTTTTTAGCGCCCGCTAACTCAGCCAATCGCTCATGATTAAGAATAGAAATATACTTCCCTTTTACGTTGATCAACTCTGACTTTTGGAAACGACCAAGTAATCGGCTAATCGTCTCAACGGTTAATCCTAAATAGTTGCCTATATCACCTCGGGTCATCGTCAAACGAAACTCTCGAGGTGAAAACCCTCGCTGTGCGAAACGATTAGATAATCCAAAGATAAATGCCGCGAGACGTTCCTCAGCATTCTTTTTACTTAGTAAAAGAATCATATCCTGATCACCGCATATCTCATTACTCATCATTCGCATAACCTGATGCCGTAATTTAGGCATAGACGATGATAGATCATCTAAAATATCAAATGGAATTTCGCAGACCATTGATGTTTCTAAAGCCTGTGCAAAGCTAGGATGGTGTCCTTTATTAATTGCATCAAAACCAACCAAATCACCAGCTAACTGAAAACCAGTAATCTGCTCATCACCTTGCTCTGTAATCGTATATGATTTTATCGTGCCAGAACGGATCGCATAAAGACAACGTAATTCATCTCCCGCTGCAAAAAGTTCTTCACCTTTTTGAATCGGCCTCTTACGTTCAATAATGCGATCTAACCTGTCAAGTTCGGTTTCATTCAAAGAATATGGAATGCATAGCTGAGATATACTGCACTCTTGGCAATGGATCTCGCATCCACCTGTTTGAATTCTGTTATGTCTGTAGCTCACACTCATAGCAACTCAACTAAAATGTTGACCCAAGTCAATTCTACTATCTTTTTAATAGGTTTCATAGACAAAAAGAGCATATTATTTATAACTTATAAAATTAGAAAGCCTAATCGATAAGTTCGCACAATACATGACTAGACCATATAGGAGCAAGTTTTTAGCCTGCATTGTTCATAAATTTGTATGGGGGTTCTCATATATTGTTATCAAACTAATCATAAATAGAAATACTATGTGTTTTTTATATTAATATTTTGTAATGGGTATGCTTTTTATGTTGATATCAAAATATCAACTTGTATCAGATGGAAATGTAACTCATTGAGTTTTAGAAGAATATAACTAAAAACACACCACCTTAATGATTGGCCGTTATGTAACAGTCAAAAAATCATTCTATTGGTAGACTATATGTTTAAAATAATCAAGTAATCTAATGTAAATACAATAAAAACCTTCTTAATATTCATATCTAATAGCAAAGTTGGTAATAGTGTTTTATTCTGCAATTAACCTTTAAAACCAAGTAACTATCTATTTGGATTTTATCCAAAGACATTTCAAATTCACTGCATTAAAATGTATGAACCTTCCAAGTTCGGATGAAGGTAGCAGGAGAGGGCATATCGCCCACCGAAGAAGTAAACCTTTCAGGTGCAATCCGCATAGACTGTTACTGGACGAAACTCTGGAGAGATCCGTTAAATCGGACACCGAAGGAGCAAAAATCACACCCAAGATTTGAATCTCTCAGGTAAAAAGGACAGAGGGGATGGTAAGCATGCACGTTGACAATCGTCCCATAACTGTCTGTTGACGATGCTTTCCCATTCTCCTCCTAAATGGATCATTTTCATCATTAGGAGAGAAAAAGAACACTTATGTTAATTTCGTTACTCACTCACATTGATCATTTCATCTGGGGCCTACCTTTACTTATCTTGTTAATGGGTACAGGTCTTTATCTCACGTTTAGGCTAGGACTATTACAGATCATTAGGTTACCTTTAGCATTTAAGCTTGTTTTCTTCCCACAGAAGAAAAACAATAAATTCGATGGGGATGTTTCAAGCTTTGCAGCATTATGTACTGCACTTTCTGCCACTATTGGTACAGGTAATATTGTCGGTGTCGCAACCGCTGTAAAACTAGGTGGGCCAGGAGCTATATTTTGGATGTGGTTAGCTGCATTTTTTGGCATGGCCACTAAATATTCAGAAGGGTTATTAGCTGTTCGGTTTCGCCAAAAAGATGCAAACGGGCAGATGAGCGGGGGCCCAATGTATTACCTGAAAAATGGTCTGGGAAGTCATTTTCTGGCAAAAGCTTTTGCAGTTTTTGGTATTGGCGTTGCTTTACTTGGTATCGGAACTTTTCCTCAAGTTAATGCTATTAGTGATTCGGCATTGTTTATGTTGTCTATTCCTAAAGGGATTACCGGCATAGTCATCGCAGTCTTAGTCGCTTGTGTCACGATTGGAGGAATACGTTCAATCTCAAGAGTCGCGACTAAGATTGTACCTATAATGGCACTGTTTTATATCTTAGGCTGCTTAACCATCATTGGACTTAATATTAGCCATATTCCGGTGGTGATTGAGACCATAATTCACTCGGCATTTTCAACAACCGCGGCGACAGGTGGATTTGCTGGAGCCACCATGATGATTGCATTACAAGCTGGTGTTGCCCGGGGAGTGTTTTCTAACGAAGCAGGATTAGGCTCAGCCCCCATAGCTGCGGCTGCCGCAAAAACAGACTCTTGTGTCGAACAAGGACTGGTTTGTATGACAGGAACCTTCTTTGACACTATCTTAATTTGTACCATGACGGGAATTACACTCGTCTTAACTGGCGCTTGGCATGGTCAGCTTGCCGGAACAGCAATGACCAACTCAGCCTTTATTGCAGGAATGGGAAGTAAAATAGGCTTTTATATTGTAAATATCGGTCTGATCTTTTTTGCATTCACAACCATAACCGGTTGGAATTATTATGGTGAACGATGCATTGAGTTCTTAGTTGGTGTTAAAGGTATTGTTCCATATCGGTTAGTTTTTATCATTTTAGTTGGATCAGGTGCATTTCTACATCTGAATTTGATCTGGATACTGGCTGATATTGTCAATGGCTTAATGGCAATACCAAATTTAATAGGCTTATTGGGGCTGCGTAAAATCATAGCTGAAGAAACCAAAAGCTACTTTATCAACATGCGGGAAACTTCAATGTCAGCCAATATGGATATTGAATCGTAGATTAAAGCTAATTTATTACGTCAAATCAAAAACCGAAGATAAGCATAAGTAGTGCTTATCTTCATCTAATACTTTTTGGGATATGTTGATTGGATATTTAATAAAAGCCCGATAGGTTTTATTGTTTAACTATCGAGATATGCAGCCAATCGTATTGGATAAAATAGCTCTATAGTTAAATGGTAATAACCTATTTTATGGTAAATAAGAAAGATTATTGTTAAATAGGATCTAGAGTAGAATCTACTGAATAGTATAAATGCTAAAACAATCAATTTAACATAATATACATCGTTCTAACCCTAATTAAGGGCAGGTTGGCCTGCGTATCCCCTATAAACATTTGATATATCAGGGTTTTTAGACTTCTCAGCCATTAAGGCAAAAACCGCCTCATTCAAGGGTGTGTTTCCAATCGATGCAAGCTTAAAAATATTATCCTCGCTAGGAAAAGTGCCTGAATCACGCCAGTTTTCCCATTTGTAATAGGTAACTCGACTTACACCAAGTTCACGACAAAGTGCAGATACATTATTTCTAGGCATAGCAAGCTTTGCAGACAATAAAACATCATCAAGCGTCATATCAAAAGTCCCAGTTTTCCCAAGTTCTTTAAGTATCACTGAAGGGTAAAAACCCGTCAACTATTTAGGTGACACATGATAATCACTGGTTTACAAGTGATACCCGGTGGTTAACAATAATTTTGTCGTTTAGGCGGTCCCAGTTTTCCCAAGTCTTAGCTGAGTGACCGCCGTCTGACACTTGTCAGCACAAACGACCAGCCAAAAACGACAAGAGGAATAGACACATGAGCGAACAGATCACCATTGGCGAATTCATCACACTAGGGTCATTAATCAGTCAATTATCAGAAATACAGACTCAGTTAGAGGTCGCCACAGAAAAAACTAAAGCACGATTGAATGAACTAGGCCAGAAAACACAACCTAATACATCGTTGCAGAATGTGGAGTTATCACTCCTCGGATTAAGTGCCGCAAACATGAAGCTTGAAAAAGCGTTAGATATTTTTGCCGCCAATGTTCTGGGAGGTGATGAAAATGCCCGTTGATTTGTTCGAACACATACAAAACCAGTTTAATGAATGCTTTGATATTGACCCCATTCCGGCGCGTGATCCTTCGTGGCATGGCCCATTGCCCGGGGAACAGGTCTTAAACCGGGAAACCTGCGAAAGGGGCTTAGCCCGATGTGCCGCCCTTCGCCAAATGCTCGATAGCAAGCAGCAAAGCCATTCCAGATTGAATGCTCGTTTACAGGCATGGGGAGGGGGACAGCATGGCTAACTTATGCATTAACCTTAATCGATATCATGCTATGGAACTGGCGCATTTTATTCAATCACAACTGGATGATTATCAGAATTTTCTAAAAAGAAATCCGGGTCATCCCCGCCAGCAGCTTGTGAAAGATGAGCTGACCTGCTGGACTCAAGAAAAACGTGCTCTGTTGGATCACTTCTATGAACGAAACGGGGGTGACCAGTGATTGACCCTCAAGCATTAGACGCAGCCATTGCCGGGATTTGCCCGGCTTTTTTTGGTTCCGATTATCACCCCGAAGTTCTCCCCGACATGCCCGAAATATCCGGTAAACCCTTTGATAAACACCAGGCTGATTCCGACCTGTTGCACCGTATCCAAAGAGAACGCCGCGCAGCGCCGCCGAAGGCGGGGGACAGTAGGCTAGTCCAGAGGCGCAAAAGTCCGACACTGCGCCATAAATTGGCGGTGATGCGGGAAACTGAACGCACCGCCGGAATTCGCAGCCGCTGGGCCCATGACGCCCACCGACAGCGGGAAATTGCCCGGTTATATCAGCATTACGACCAGCGCCCCCCAATGGCCCTGAACCGCGAAACCGCCGAACGCGATTACACCATCCGAGCGGAACCGCTCGCCCATGTGGACCATCAGACCGGCGAAGTACTCAGCACCCAAGGCCCCCGGGCCCGGATTTATGCCCGGGACTGGTCCAATGAATACCGGGTGAGGGTAGAAGCGCAAACATCTACCAGTGAACCGCCCCCGGAAAACAGCGGCGAGCGTACCACCGATGCATTAAATGGCCGGGCCGCCTCCAAAATCATGGATGCCGGGGCCTATGTTCAGGCGGTGCGCGGCGGGTTTACCACTTTTCTAACGCTGACCTTTAACCCCGATGCCCGGGCGCGGATTGTTTCCGAACAATCCACCATTGGCGCGGAAGTTTCCCGCTTCTTTGATGCCGCCAAGAAAATGTATCAGCGCGGCTGGGCCATGGATAATGAAATCCTGAAAACCGTCAACGGGATAGACTGCATTGGTGCGCAGTGCCTCCCGCAAGACACCGCCCATGATGACGACTTTGATTACATCTGGTGCGCCGAAATGCCCACCAATCAGGATGGAGAGCCGAACCCCCATTGCCATGTCTTAATCCGCTGGGATGTGCCGGAATACCTGTTTCATGACTGGGCGTTTCGAATCGAACGACTCTGGGGGCAGGGGTTCGCCAAATTAGAACGCATTCGCAATGCCCATGCCGCCGGGGGCTATCTGCTTAAAGCCCTGGGCTACATCGCCAAAGGCAAATCCCATGACCAGGGCACCATCCGGGGCAACCGCTACAACATCAGCCGCAGTGCCCGCGCCCCCAAGTGGGAATGCATCGCTTCATTCTATGCCGATAACATGACCGCCATCATTAACGAGCTGCGCGACCGCTGGCGCTGGGAAGATGCCCCGATTAAAGCCCGGATAGATGACGCCAAAACCCAGTTAGCCCAGAAGAAAAAAGCCTACATGATAGCCAAACGCCAGCACCGCTATGACACCGCCGAAAAGCTCAAGGCCCGACTGGAACAGCTCACCGACACCATTAAAACCGGCTGGCAAAAACTCCGCAGCCGAAAAGCCCGCGCTGATGAATACCAAATCACCCTGACCGGTGACGACAAACTGACCCGCTTTCTGTCGTGGGCCGTGGCGCGTCGGGGCTGGCGCTTAAAAGAACCGCACAATGACTATGCCGGTCAACTGGACCGCGCTCAAAAAATACAGTGGCTCAAACATGCCCGAAAAACCTGGCGCAAAGCCGCCGAATGGGCCGGGTTCCACTGGTTTAACACCACCTATCAGATTGATTACCCAGACGCCGGAACGATGGATGATTTTCTGGTGTGGGAACAATTTGCAGCAACCGAAATAAGGTAACCAACCATGAATGATTTAAATGCACTTCTTCAACGCAAACGCGAGCTAACCGCCGAATTTAAGCGGCTCAAGCAAACCATCACCGTACCAGACGGGGGCATTCTCGGCTTATTAAGCACCGGAACGGCGCAATTTAAACCCCTGAGTCACATCATCGCAGAGCTGCTGGATGTTTCCGACCAGCTCACTGAACGGATGGCCGAAAAAATCAACCAACTGGAACAGCGGGAGCACTAACCATGGGCGTTCTGAAACAAGTGGCGGACCCCATCACCGGGGAACCGGCCAATCTATGCCGTGATACCCGCGGCAAACTCTATATCACCGGGCCGTTAGGCGTCTACAAATTGCAAAGCAAACGCGGTCAGGCTTATGCCGAAAAAATGCTACGGGGATTTTCCGACGAAGCCGCTAATGACAGCGGCAAAGCCCTGTTTCAACCCTCGTCGCCCCGGACCCCGCAACAGCGCCAGAAACGGCTTTTTTCCCTCTGGAAAAATCCAAATCTGAAGGAGCCGAATGAATGAACCAGGTTGATACATCACCGGAAACGGTTGCCCGGGAATGGGACCGGATTAGCACCGACTACAAACTCGACCCCGAAACGCCGGAGCCCGTCACCGACACCCCCGAAAGCCCCGCGGATACCTCCGAAACAACGGGCACGACAGAGCCCTCATCATTTGATGAGCTGGAACCCGAAACCAAAAAACAGCTGACCAAAGCCGCGATTGGGGGCGTATTAAATACCGGCGGCTTTATCCTGGGCCAGGTGCAACTCCCGACCCCGATAATTGACCAGGCCAGTGATGCCTACAGTGAATTGCTGCTGAAATATTTTCCAAAAGCCGGGGTCATTGGCCTTTTAGACAAATACAAAATTGAAATTACCGCCGCGACGGCGACCTGGGGGCTTGTGACCACCTATCGACAGGTGCGCATGGAAAAACGCCAACAGATGGCCGCGAATGATGAAGAACAATCAGAGGAGACCGCTGCATAATGAGAGCGCGTAACAATGGCAATATGGCCCTGTTTTTAGGAATTACGGGTTCAGGAAAGACCGTGCCGGTGAAACGGATATCGGAAAAATGGCCCCGGGTGTTAGCCTACGACCCCAAAGGTGAATATCACTTAGAGATGGGATTCGAACAAGCCGATTCTCGTCAGGATTTAATCGATAAGTTAAAGGCCGCAACCGGCCCGGCCAAAATCAATTTTATGGGTATCTCGAAAAAAGATTTTCAGTTTTTCTGTGACTGTGCGTTTAACTGGAACCGCCAGAAAGAAGCGATGATTATTTGTGAAGAACTGGCTGCGGTCACCAACGCCGGGAAAGCCGACGGGGCATGGAACCGACTGATTAACCAGTCCCGGGCATTCGGGCCATTGCTGGTTGGAACAGTACAACGCGGCCAGGAAGTGGATAAATCGCTGCTAAACAGTGCTAATTTTGTGCATGTGGCGAAACATGGCACCGATGACGATGCGTATTACATCGCTAAAAAACTGGGCGTTCCCATCGAAGACATTCCCCGCGAACCGCTTCAATTTTTTCAATGGACGGCGGGAAGAGGCATTGTTGTGCGGGGTCATGTGGACTTTAAAGGGGCCAAAGGAAAGCACCTTTGGTTAAACGGCACCCCGCGGTTTATCCGGCAGGGCAACGGAAAGCCGATGAAGTTTAACCGGGCAGGGCGCTTTGATGGGGTCGCATATGGTTAATGATTGGGGGCAATAAAGATAAGCGGACGGATGAGTTATGAAACGGACAGATTACGGGTATCATAACTCACCACGGACATTTTAGAGTTAAAACCTTAACTCTAACGCGTCAGTTTCGGATTAAAATTTCTATGAGTTAACGCCCCGCTAAACGGCGCGCGTCCTTGCTTGAGCGCCTTGTTAACCGTTTCACTCCGCATCTTTTTCAAAAGGCTTGCCAACATTGCTGCTGCTTACAATAACTCACTTTCTTATCTTTAACTTGTGTTCATTGTCATCATTAAGTTCACCGATGTTAGTTTCATGATTGAGTTTAATATAATCAAGTTCACCGATGTTAGTTTCATGATTGAGTTTAATATAATCAAGTCCACCGATGTTAGTTTCATGATTGAGATTGAGTTTAATATTATCAAGTCCCATGTGCATCTTGAGCTCTTTTTGCCCATCTTTAAGCGAGTCAATAGATGAAATTATGTCTTGTAGATAGTACTGATATAATTTTTCATATCTATCTTCATCAGAAAGTTCCACCTGATTTAATTTTGCAGGATCAGCTAATTCCATTAATCTAATCAACGAGTTTATTTCAGTTTTGTCATCTTTTTTATTAAAGGTGTCGACAAGAGTTCTTGTTAGCTCAGAGACCGCATATTTAACATCTCTGTGTTTCATCCCCCTTTTGTAAGTAACATACCGTAAACCATTAACATCAAACGGGGCATCGGTAATCTCATCCGTTAGGAGTACTGTTGGTAAATCAAATGCTTGCCTCATTCCTAATTCATAAAACACATTTGGATTTTTTGAACTCATGTCACATATAGCAATTGGGGATTCGATAACATTTTTTAAAATATCAAGTTGAATGAGGTTCGTATTCTTAGTATCATCTGCTCTAAGTGCAGCCATGTCGGCATCTTCTATAGCAGGCTTAATGATATCTTCGTAAACAAGTTGGAAATGACTTTCTTCATATCCATTTGGCGATGATATAGGCATGATTACGAAGCATTGTGTTTTTTCTGTTTTTTCTGTTTTTTCTGTTTTTTCTGTTTTTTCTGCCATGCTATCCCTGTACTCCAAAGTTTGAATGATTTATAACATTTTATTAGTACGCATGCGCGTTTTGCTCGTTAGACCCGTGAAAACGCGCACAGTTAACTATCTGTATATTAATAACTTATCAGCTTTCTGCCAAATTCCAAACCTATTATCTCAATTCGTAAATACATAACCGTCCGCTTAAGTGGCTTGTTATATGCCGCTTTCGATAGTTAAGTATTTGTTTTTACCAAACGTAATGTAATACCAAAGTAGTAATAATACTGATAAAAAATTACTACCAAAAGTATTGGAAATAACTACTTGATTGGATTTTAGGTTGTTTATTTCAAACTCTTGGCTAGAGCACCAATCAATAGTTGCTCTAATTTTTAGAGTGTCATCTGGAATAATATAAGTTGTCGTTGAGTTTGATTTAATTTTACCGATTTTTTGATCGTCCGCCCATAAATAGTAATTCCTGAATTTATCAGTATATTGTTTCGGGCGAGTAACTTTGATTTCCATATAAACTCCTTAGGCATATAACACTAAGCTAAGGGGCAAAAGCACAATGCGAAAATGGCGAAGCCGCATTGTGTTTTTGTCCCAGCAGCCCGCGTAGCGGGTTGCGACTTGAGCGCTTTGTTATATTCATTGGCTTATTCGAAGTCATTGCCAAGTGAAAGTGCCCAAGATTTAAACGATAGCCAAGTTTTTAAAACCGCAGAGTTTTTAATTTTTTGACCTGATGTTTTTAGCATTGAAACTAAAGTTGCTATTGCAATAACTCCCCAGCCCAATATCAAAGCTATCGGTTTTGCGTCAAAAAGCAATATATGCTCGTAATAGTCGGATGGTGAAATGAACGTTTGACCTGTAATTAGTACTGCAATAAAAAAAAACAGATATGATACTAAAACTGCGAAAATGAGTTGGAAAATGAGTTGAAAGAACCTAGCTATTATTACGTCGTAATTTTTAATTCTGACTTCGTCCATGGTTTACCTGCTGAATATAACATTTCATTATTGTGCATACGCATTGAGTTCTCTCATGAGCTCAGTTAAACCTGTATGGTTAACGAACTGCATTTCAAAAAATATCAGATTTTCATCAAATTTTAAATCTATTATTCGAGCCCATACCCCATCACCTATTGATAATAAATCGGTGGCAGAATATATGGGGATCACTGAAAAGGGGCGTTCAGACGCATCGCCGTTCAATAATCCTTGACAGGTTCCAAAAACGCTTTGCTAGGTTAGCGCCTAACACAGCGTTTTTTTATGCACCCAAGGAACCTACATGGACTATAAATCTCTCTTAATCGTAGCCGGAATAGCGGCCGTTGTCTCGGTCGGTGTCCTCTATGCCGTCAATCATAACAGCGCACTCAAAGACGCAATCGAGGGCTAAGACGATGGCATCCACTCAAAGCACCCTGACCAGTGCCGCCGCCGCGGTGCTGAGTCTGTTTAACCCCAAAACCCGAGAGCTTGACCCGTTTAACGGGGTAGGCTATGGCGCTAAAGCCTCCCTTAACATCATCACCGGGCCGACCTACCAGGAAATCGAAATCAAATCCAATGCGGTGGCCCGTATCCGTCGCATTTCCATGACCTTAAACGGCAGTGAATTTATCAGCGTCACCCCGGCGCAACTGAACGCCATTGATGAAGAGCGCAAAGTGTACCGGGAAGCCAACCGCCTGGTCATTCCGTTTGCCGACTTTACCTTGCGCACCAAAGCCGGGGTACGGGAATGTGAACTGGTGACCTTAGCCGGGGAACAAATCTTTCTGTATGTGGAATTTGACGCCAAGCAAAGTGGTGACCCGGACGACATCACCTTATTGGCCCGGGCCAAAACCACCGACGCCCAGCCCAAACGCTACTTTTTGCCGCGCCTGGTCAGTGAAACCTGGGACCATCCCGCCGGGGGCCAGTTGTCCCATTCATACCAGCAGCGCAGCCCGTACCGGTATATCCGCCGCATGTTTATGAGCGCGACGGCAAACGATTTGACCCGGTTAGAAATCTGGCGGGATAACAAAGTTGAAATGCAGCTGGATGCCGATGATAACGCCTTTGACCTGGCGCGCCTGGCTAAAGAAGTCCCGGACGGCTTTTTCCCGGTGGATTTCATCGAATATGGCTTTGGGGCCGATGGCAAGTTTCCGACCAGTGCGGACAATTCCCTGGATTTCAAAATCACCAAAACCAGCGCCGGGCCGATTACCGTCCTTCAGCAGATTGTCGAAGTGGTCGCGTTACCTTAAAGGAGTCTTCTTATGGCGAAAACAACCCCCGCCAGCGATGACAGCGGCGGTGAATCCAGCTGGACATCCGTGTTAAACGGCATCATGGGCGTCGCCAAAAGCGGGGTCGATACCTATGCCGCCAGTGCCGGCCTGAAAAAGAACAGCGGCTCATCGAACCCCGATGATTACCGCACCCAGCAGACCCGCGCCCGACAACCGAACGGCACCCCGCTCAGCAACGCCGGGACAACGACGACCTATGTGATGTGGGGCGCGTTAGCCCTGTTCATCCTGGTGATTTTAATCCTCCTGGTGAAGGTGCTCTGATTATGCCGTTACTCATTCCATTCCTGATGCTTGGCTCCGGGGGACTGGCCGGATTCTTCGGCGGGTTATTTACCGGCAATGCCGCAACCGGCTTATCGCATGCGTTGATGTGGCTGGTTGTCGTGGCGGTCATTGGCTTTTTTATCTATCAGAAGGAGTTCGCATGAGTGGTGGTGCATTTGCAGCCCTGAAATCGTTGACCAACTCCGGGAAGATGGGCGGTGATTCCAGCCTGACCAATGGCCCCTTTTATGGGGGCGGCGCACGCACACAGGGCATTACCTTTGGCAGCCAGGGTATCACCGGCGTCTGGCTTATCGGCGCGGTTCTGGCCGCCGTGGTGCTGTACGTCATTCTAAGCCGGATAGGGGGCTGATATGGGATTTTTTGGCGGTGGCAGTAAAAGTAAAACCATCAGCAATCAGACCACAACCACCTATAACCAGGCCGCCGACGGGGCCAACAACGGCGTGATGGTCAGCGGCAGCAACAATGCGGTGACCTATACCGATGATGACGCAATTGCCCAGTCGTTTAAAGCCAGTCAGGCGGCGCTCGATGACGCCATGAGCTTTGGCAACAATGCCCTGGATAAAGTGTCCTCCGGGTTTAACACCAACCTGCAAGCCATGGCGTCATTACAGGCCCGGCAAACCAATACCCAGGCCGAAGAAATGACCCTGATGAAACAGCTCGCCGCCAGTCAACAAAGCGGCGGGACCAGTGACCTGTTAAGCACCATTCAACATTTAGGCATCGTCATTGCCGTGATGATAGGCATTGCGGTCATTGTGATGATGTGGAGGCAATAACATGCAGCTTACCCGGATTTTACAGCCGCTTGAGCGGGCCGAATTTCAGGTTGAAGGGCAATTTGTCTACCTGCGCAGTGCAACTGCCCCGGTCGACGTCAATATCAATGACCAGGCCGCGATTACCCTGGGCCAGTATGACCAGCTGCATGACACACACATCAAACGCCTGGTGGTCACCAATACCAGCAGTTCACTGAACCCGGTGGTGCTTGAAATGGGCTATGGTCAGTTTGTCCCGGCCAAAAACGGCCATGTGGCGATTACCAACTTTCCGACCCTGCAAACCGTCAGCGTCAATAACTGGCCCAGTCAGCAAACGGTCAGCGTCAGTAACTGGAAATCGGTGCAAGCCGTTAAACAGTCCGGTGACTGGCAGGTGTCCGTCAGCAATCAACCCCCGCGACCCAGTGCCATGAACAGTGGTCAAATCACCATCGCCAGCGGTGCGGGGAGTCTTTCGGCGAACACCAAACGGATCACGTTAATCATCAAAGCCGGGGCCAGTAATAGCCAGGCTGTGAGCATTGGCAGCTACCCATTAGAGAAAGGCGAAGTGATCACGTTAAGCAACCCCGCCGAACTGGCGTTGACCGGCACCGACGGTGACCAGGTGTTTTACCTTGAGGAAACCCAGGCATGAACCAATTTGTCATATTACCGACGGGCTCCGCTCGCAACAAAATCGAATACCTGGCGGACTTCCTGGACGGACTGATGATCGCTAATCCAATCATGATCCAGCCAGGTCATACCGGCAGCGGTAGCGGCAGTACAACACCGGCCAGTCAGGATATCCCAACCAAATCGGACGGGACAACGAATTTTGACATCATTATGCAACCTGACAATAGCGAGAGCAGCTATCCATTTAAAATCAAGGCCACCTTTTCAAACAGCCTGGACAAACTCAGTGACAACCAGATTTCGTTTGAGATTTATGAAAACTGGTCAGTCGCCAAAGATGGCACGATCAGTGATATCAGCGCGACCCAACGTTACACCGAAACCATTGACGCCTATAAAGACGCGTGGCAGCCGGTCACCTCCAAAACACAGCCCATCAGTGATTTCAGCGGAAGCGGGTTTGTGCTGTTGAGCTATGACAACGCGACCGACGCCCCGTCCATCTTGAATGCGCAGATGTATGTCACGTACGTGCGGAAATAACCCATGAATCAAAAAGCATGGCTTGTATTAGGACTGATAAGCATGAGCAGCGTATTGATTTACCAGCAATTACCGCGGGGCGTTCGCAACAACAACCCGCTCAACATTCGTAAAGGCCAGCGCTGGAACGGGTCCGTTCCCGGGCTGGATAAAACCTATGAAACCTTTATCAGTCCGCTGTATGGCTTTCGGGCCGCCGCGCGAATTATCAAAGGCGCTTACCGACAGCGGGGCATTCATACCTTGCAACAGGTCATTACTGAATGGGCCCCGGCCAGCGATCACAACCCAACCCAGCAATACATTGAATTTGTTGCGGATAAAGTGCAAATCAGCCCGGCAGATGATGTGGACGACGCCCATTTACCCGCCGTGCTCAATGCCATGAGTGCATTTGAACAAGGCGGCGATTATTACGGCGTCCTCATGGCGAAAGCAGGAGTGAACTTAGCATGATTATTCAACTGATATTGTCCATTCTGAGCGGCCTGATCACGTTGGCGCTCGGCAAATTTTTAGGAGTTTAAACACCATGAAACCCAGTGAAATACTCAATCAATGGTCCACCTGGCGCGGTCTGGCGATTGCCATTGCCAGTGCCTGCGGTGCACCCGCTGCAGCGGTGGCGGCCGGGGGGCATCTGCTGGCTTTAGTCCCCAGTGTGGTGACGGCAGCGGTCGGCCTGTATGACATCATCCGGGATGAAAACAAAGGCAAAGAGCAGGGCGGTGCACCCTCAAAAACAGCCGTTAAGAAAGGGGCCAGCGCATGACCGGCACCATTGGCTTTGACCCGGATAAGCCATTTCGACTGATTATCGATGTGGGCCAGAAACTGATTATTCTGGCGGTGATCGGGGCGATTGCCGTATTAATTCTAACCAAGGTAATTAAGGGGTAGTCGTGGATGAACTTTTAAAGGCCATGGCATCCATGGGATTTACATTACCAGATATATTAATCGCGTTCGCTTGCATTCAGCAGTGGCGATTGCTGCTCAAAATGGATGAACGGATCACACGACTAGAAATTAAAGATAAATTGAAAGAGACTCAACATGGCAACTAAAAAAGAAGCAACTTATCAAAGTGGAAAAAACAAGGGAAAATTGAAACCGGGTTATCGATATGGCAAAGGTGGCCGTATTATTAAGTCAGGTAAATCAAAAAGTAAAAAGCGCATTACGCGTTCAAAAAAATCAATTCAAGGTAAATTATTCCATTTATTTAAATAGAAGCCCGTAAGGGCTTCTATTATAGGTTTTATTATTTAAATATCGCGATATGAAGCCAATAATATTGGATAAAGTAGCTCGATAGTTAAATGGTAATAACCTATTTTATGGTAAATAGAACAGATTATTGTTAAATAGGATTGATACAAAACTAATTAATTAAGGTTAATAATTATGATACTTAATAAGTAATAATTTGAACTTTAATTAATCTCGATTCAATGTCACAACGACATTATTTTTCTTTCTTTCAAGAACCCAATCGGGTAACCAGGCATCATGACGATCATTAAGCCATCGTTGCACATTTCTATATTTAGGTAAGGTGAATGCCTGGGTAATTAATCTCAGCTCTTCGGGGGTCATCGCAATACCATCAGGTGTATAGAGCAGACCGTTATAAATTCTAAATTTTTCCCATCCCAGAGAACACGGCATAAAGCCAGCTTGAGCGACATCAAGCAATCTCTTTGCAGAACGAGGCACTCGATTATTCTTAAACCAATCACGGGCAGTTCTGTCGGGAATATCAAAGAATTCGGCCACTTGCGACGCATTGTCGAAGTAATTCAAGAGGACACGACCATTAAAACTTGGAAAACGTTGTGAGTTCTTCATTTTGGAAACCTCAAAAATGTGATTGAAATCACAAAAAACAAAATTAACTTGACCGTCAAAACGCGGCTAAAGGGACTTTTTGCTTTTATGTGAAAAACGCACTTAAGAAAACGGGGAATGATTTACACGATAAAATGTAAAGAATCGCAAACATAAGCCTCTATTTGTAAGGGATCAATACTATGGCAAAAAAAGTTTAGCTAACCCATTGATTAATCAGAACGTTAAAATAACCAATTTAACATAATATACATTATGCGAAGTTACCAGTTTTAGAATGGCCGCTGATGAAAAATTATTGGTGTCATGCAGATCAGGCGCTTTTTATCCCGTCATAAGGTGTAATTGTTATATTTATGCCTGTGAGATAACCATTTTCGCCTTTGGTAAATACAAATGGTTTTCCTGGAATGACGGTATCGAAGATGACCCAGCCACCTTTGAACTCAATCTCAATATCGATAATGTTTGGTCCGCCACCAAAATCAAGTGTAAGAGTCTGACCGACTGGTGTGTTTTCAATCATTTCGTTCAGGACTTTTTCAGCTTCAAATTCTCTCATACTTTCAGCCTTACCTTAATTTCCTCTAAGACCCTTTATCTATTCAGAATCAAATCAAGGAATACTGCTTTAATCCAAGCATAGTTGAACTGCCAGAGAACACTATGAAAAGCCTCTTGTAGGTTACGTCCATAATTGAATATTCACAGGTCCATTTTGATTAAGTTGTAATCAAAATGGACTTCCCAGCTTTCACCAGACAGTCTGTTGTTCCAAAAAATATGTATATAACCATACAAAATAAGGATTAAATAATTTGAAAACGCCCCTATTTAGTTGATGGTCTTATTTCATTGACCATCCAAAATCGTCAGATAATTAATCGATAACGAATATTTTAACCTTTCACACTATTTATTTTGAATGCGATCACTACAGCTTTTTATATTCCTGTGCTTCAATAGATCACTAGGTATCGAATGAAGAATCAAGATAATGGATACGATCAATAAACCAGTTTCTCAATTAGATTTAGATGCTAAGCTCATAGCCTGCTGGTCAGAGGTGATTGGCACGCATATCATCAGTCGTTTAACACAGGATCAAGTTACTCAGTTGTGCAAATCTTGTGATTATACGACTTTACAACTTGCAGAACATTTATTGCCTATGGCTGCGCAATTCGCTGTAACACCCATCTCGGGGTTTCAGGTCGGGGCTATTGTGATTGATGGGCAGGATCAATTCTTTTTCGGCGCCAATTATGAAAAGCTGCAACAGCCGCTGTCTCAAACACTACATGCCGAACAAGCTGCTATTTTTAATGCACTAAATCATGGTGCTGCTCCTCTACGTTACTTAGTCGTTACCGCTGCACCATGTGGTCACTGCCGCCAATTTATTCGTGAATTGCCTGAATCATTTAATATCGAAGTCTGGTTTGATGATCAACAGTTTGATTTTGAGCAGCTACTGCCCTACTCTTTTGGCCCGGAACAACTGGGTGTGACGACTCATTTGTGTAGCCAGCACAGTGAAGGGAAAAATATTACCCAATTAGCTAAATTCAGCTACTCACCTTATAGCCATTGTCAGATTGCGCTTATGGCTAAACAGGCCGAAAAAATATTGGCAACGAGTTGGTATGTTGAAAATGCCGCGTTCAATCCTTCAGCTTCTCCGCTCACTTTATTGCTTTCACAATTACAACTCAATGGCCATAACCTCTCACAAGTTGACACAATTGAGTTATCTTCAAATCAGTCAATGATTGACTTTCAAAGTGAGTTAACTCATTTTGCAATGCTTCATCCTCAAATCAAAATCAACTAACTCTAGTATTTAAAAGGAAACCAATCTCAGGTTTCCTTAATCCATTTTTAACATGTTATTAATTTTTAATAATTTATGTATACAACACCTTAATGTGTATGATACATTTAAAGCCTCATCGCTTAATTAGATATACTTCTAATCCTTTTAACAAACTCAACTACTCATAGGCATTACCTTCATGTTCAAGGCACTGGCCGCAGGCGGATTATTATTTAGCCCTTTAGTCATCATTGTTCCAGGGGCCTTTTTATTGACCGCAGCAACACGATTTTTGCTGCATAAATTAAATTTACATCAACACATATGGAAACCAGCCTGGTTCGAAATGGGACTATTCGTGTGTTATGTCGCATTAATCACGTATTTGGGAAAGTGATTCTTTATGAAAAAATTTATACGACTACTTATCACACTGATTATTATTGTTGCCGCTATTTTGGCCGGACGTTGGGTCTGGAACTATTACCTTTATTCCCCCTGGACAAGGGATGGACGGGTTCGTGCTAATATCATAACCATTGCACCGGATGTTTCAGGCTGGGTAACCCATCTGAATGTCACCAATAATCAATCCGTTAAAAAAGGCCAATCTCTATTTATTGTTGATGATGCCCGCTATAAGGCCACTTTTGCTAAAGATGAAGCAAATGTTGAAAATAAGCGTTATGCTTGGAAACTGGCCGAACATAAATACCTGCGCCGAAAGCGCTTAAAGCAGGAGAAAGCGATCAGCGCAGAGGATCTGGAAACTGCCCGGATTAATACGAAACTAGCCTATTCAAATTATCAGTTGGCTCAAGCCGAATTAAAATCAGCTCAAATTAATTTAACCAGGACCCGCGTGAGCGCACCAATCGATGGCTCGATAATCAATCTGAGCTTACAGCAGGATAATTACGTTAGCCGCGGCAAACCCGTTTTAGCCATTGTTAAAGCTCATTCCTTTTATGTCACCGGTTATTTTGAAGAAACTAAGCTTCAATTAATTCATAAAGGCCAAACAGCCCGGATTATTCTGATGGGGGGCGCTAAACCACTACAAGGTACTGTTATCAGTATTGGACATGCTATTGCCAACAACAATGACAACAGTAACCAGCAATTACTTCCTAAAGTACAGCAAACATTCAATTGGGTTCGATTAGCTCAGCGGATCCCGGTAGATATTCGCATCAATCATCTTCCGAAAGGTGTGAAATTAAGTGCCGGAATGACGGTGTCTATTTATCTGAATAACGATTGAGGTAATCATGTCGACTGTTCTGAGCCTGCTGCTGATACCTGATCGCCGTTCCCTTCAGTATGCAATTAAAGGGGTGATCGCAATGGCTATGGCATTGACGATTGCAATGGCTTTTAACTTAGAACGACCTTATTGGGCTCTGATTTCAGCAGTTTTCTTACAAATCCGGCCGGAGGCCGGTTTAGTGATTGAAAAAGCAATCTGCCAGATCTGTGGAACAATTATTGGTGGTTGTATGGCCATACTGATCCTCAATTATTTGATGCCTTACCCTGACTTAGCCATAGCTGTCATCACATTATGGATCGGCTTTAATGCAGCTATGTCGGCTATGGTGCGCCAGACAAATTTTATCTATGCATTTGCCATAGCCGGGCTTACAACAATTATTATTGTATTAATTGTAATGGCAATACCAGCCAAGATCTCAAGCGCATCCATTTTTCATATTGCCCAGGCCCGGGTGACTGAAATAATCATTGGTATTCTATGTGCCAGCACGGTTAGTCAGTTAATCTGGCCGATGAAAGTTAAAAATATTTTATGCAATCAAGCAAAACAGGTCATTAACCAGACATTGGAGTACTTAAGTATTGAACTTAATCTTGATGAGGGCACCCATGAAAACCGCCATCAACGTCTGGATTCAATTATGCATGCACTCTCTGTTGTTGGGGATAACGCCAGTGCAGTAGTTTACGAAGGTCCCCAGGGACCTGGCCATTCCCGTGCAGCTAATTTACTTTGTCAAAAAATATTATCGCTGCTGTCTGTCGTACAGATTTTTGGCCGCCTGCAACGTAGACATCCGGAATTACAAACAGAATCACTGAAAGCATTGCTCGATAACTTACGGAAAAATTTCATATTTATGAGTCAAACAGGCGATTTTGAATCTTGTTATCACTGTGCAAAGAGCCAACATCAGGCACTTATCCATTATCGTTTAGGACGTGTCAGTGAAACCCCTCTGGAATCCAGACTTCTTAAAACAGCCATAGAATTTAGTGCGGATTTGGTTATTTTACTCAAATCTTATCAGGCTCTTGAACAACAGAATTCAATTAAACTACACGCGCCTAAATTGCGCCCCTATCGTGATCCTTTACTTGGATTAACCACAGGTATTCGCACCAGTCTATCATTTTTATTTGGCGTTTTTGTCTGGTTGAACACCGGTTCTTACGCCGCATTAATGTTAATGATTCTACCTGTTATTTTTTCAATCATGTTTGCTCAGCACCCACAGATGCTATTAGGGTCTGTCTTTCGCAAAATACTAATTGGAACAGCAATTGCCATTCCTGTTTCAATTTTTTATACACTTAATCTTATTGCTCAAAGTAGTGGCGATATTGTCGAGTTGATTCTGATCCTTTGTAGTCCACTGTTTATAGGGCTATTGGCTATGGCAAATCGTCCAACACTTCCTTATGGATTAGGTTTTTGTCTTTCTTATATCGTGTTAGTGCGTCCGGCAAGAAATATGACAACGCCATTTTCAATCAACTTGACCTTAAGTAGTGCAATGGGGATCTGGATTGGTGTCATGATCTTATATTGGTTATTTAAGCTCATTGAAGGTCCTAGTCAACGGTTAATGCAGGCAAGACTTCTTAAATCAACCTATAGGGATCTACTTAATATTCATCAACAAAAGGACCCCGAGCAATGGTTTAACCGACGCATGGCAGATCGTCTGTTACGGATCACATATTATGACCAGGGCTCAACAAGTCGGCATTTAACCGATATTGGGTTAACTGGATTAAATTTGGGACATATTTTTGTTCGCCTTGAACGGTTATTAGAAAGCATTCAACCTGCTGGAAAACGCATTTCTTTATCCGAGTGGCAAAAAGCCATGGCGACTGCGTATATTGACTGCTCAAAAGGTCACTATACTCAGGACTATCAACACGTCTGTGAACAGTTGCTAGAAACGATTCATCAACACTGCACGAATAATCCCCAAATAAAAATTATTCAGGGATTATTTGAAAGGCTTGATTTGAGTTTTCAAAGAACAGCAGAGATTGTTCAGGAAACAAGCTAAAAACCAGAGCTTTGTTTATTAATTTATTTATTAATAATTGAGTTTCATTCAGATTAAATGCATTTAGGACTCATATCATATGCGAAGCTTTAGCATATGATATGAGTCGGTTGGCCACCGCCAGCAAAACACAATATGCGTTTAAATGTCCTTGAAAAACCGTACTTGCTGCAAAAACAACCACCCTCTATAAAGCCCCTAGCCTGCATTCGAACAAGCCTCTATAATTCTCTGGCATTTAAATCAGAAAATAATCAACTCCCCCAAATCAAGACTGGAGTATCCATCATATGAATTTAGGCACAGCCTTAAGCCCATCTGCAACAAAAGCTATGCTTCTGGGTTCTGGTGAACTTGGCAAGGAAGTCGCCATTGAATTTCAACGTTATGGCATTGAAGTCATCGCTGTCGACCGGTACAAAAATGCACCGGCTATGCAGCTTGCCCACCGACATTATGTCATTGACATGCTAGATGGAAACGCTCTGGCATCTTTGATTGAACAAGAAAAACCTGATTTTATTATTCCTGAAATCGAAGCAATAGCAACTGACCAGTTAGTTAAACTTGAAAAGGACGGATTTTGTGTTGTCCCGACAGCAAAAGCAACATCTTTAACAATGAATCGCGAGGGTATTCGACGACTTGCTGCCGAAACACTTAAGTTGCCAACATCACCTTACCGATTTGCAACAACTGAGCAAGAATATACTCAGGCAGCACAATCAGTTGGTTATCCATTTGTTATTAAACCGGTCATGAGCTCTTCGGGTAAAGGGCAATCTATTGTTCGAAATGACAGTGAACTCACAAAGGCCTGGGAATATGCTCAATCTGGTGGGCGAGCTGGTGTAGGGAAAGTCATCGTCGAGGGTTTTGTCAAATTCGATTATGAAATTACTCTATTAACTGTTCGCGCTGTCGATGGTGTGCATTTTTGTGCTCCTATCGGGCATCGTCAGGAAAATGGTGATTACCGTGAATCCTGGCAACCCCAACAAATGGCTCCATCTGTTCTGAAAAAAGCACATCATATTGCTCAATCTGTCGTCGATGCTTTAGGTGGTTATGGTGTTTTTGGAGTTGAATTGTTTATTAAAGGCAATGAAATCTATTTCAGTGAAGTGTCCCCCCGGCCACATGATACCGGAATGGTCACAATGATCTCTCAAGATCTTTCAGAATTTGCCTTACATGTTCGTGCGATTCTTGGCTTTCCAATTGGCTCTATTTATCAATATGGCCCTGCAGCCTCTGCTGTTTTATTAGGGAAAGGTATATCAAAGTCAATTAGTTTCAATGGGTTAGAGTCAGCGTTAAAAATTCCAGATACACAACTTCGTCTGTTCGGGAAACCTGAAATCGACGGTGTACGACGATTGGGTGTCGCACTTGGACGAGCAGAAACAGTTGAAGAATCGGTCAGAAATGTTACAAAAGTAATAAATGAGATAAAAATTGTGTATGAATGAGTGATCGAATACCGACATTACTTAAGGAAGAGTTAGCATTATTAATGGCACCGGTTCAAACAACCGGTGTCCATACGATTTTGCGAATTGTGAATGTTGGCGATTATCTGGAGCTCGATCTGGATGATGTACAAATTATTCAGTGTCAGAATATTGAAGAATTAATTGCCTATTTACTTAATGATACGGATATTGACGCGGTTATTCTTTGTGGGCAGCAATTTACAGATCCTCACTTTTACCTTCTCTCTAATTTACTGTTGAATCTCGAGCAGGCTCAAATTTTTGTTTATGGCCTTGTACCGGAAATGCTAGCTGATTTCCCCGATTTTCAATACAGTTCAACGCATCATGAATTAATGCAGGAACTCCTTTTTTGGAACCAGAAACTCATAACTGATTACAAAAACTGGTTAGTTAATGGTCAGTTAGCGGTTTCATCAAGCCATATCTCCGATGTAAAACGCTTGCTTTCAGAGACTCAAAAGCAATTTATTATTCCGGTTGAACAGATGAATCAGTCATCTCCCCCATTAGCAGCACTCATTGCCTGCTCTGATCAGAACCCTCAGCTGAAAGATGAATTGTTATTTTTAGCTCAAAAACATCCACAATTACCTGTGCTCTTTTTAATTGATGGCAAACAGACTCTTTTAGTCCAGAGCTGTCGCTATTTCGCGAGCCATTATAAGCTGAATATTCTGGCAACGATTAATCAAGAAAAGGTTGAGAATGAATTAGGGCTAGTGATTGTTCGTTATTACAGGCGATATCTACGCTGGCTCAATCATAGAGCAGTCATTAATGATCAACAGGCCGGATACGTTTATCAGCTAGGTACCTCTGAACCTTATGCCATATTTAGCTGGCCACCACGCAAGATGTCACGAATTAAACGTTTTTATGTTGATTGGGAACGTTTATGTCAAGAGTCTGGTTTATCGCAGATTGATCAGGCTGTTCAAAAACTAATGTCCATATATCAATTACAGGCATCTCAACTTATCGTCGTCTTCAGAGGCCGTCCGCCCCAAGATGAATTAATTGCAGCAATCATTGAATTAATTGCCATGGATATATGTATCTGTTGGATCCCCCGCTCTGTCACACAACTTCTCAACTCAACTGAATTAAATGGAATTTCACAGATTCTGATTCCACTGACAGTCTGGCAGGAATTAGTGGCCGATGAGCAACTATTAGCAACATGGCAAACCTATTATACCGAGCAACCCGTTCAGCTGGGGGTTCTAGGCGCCCCCAAAACTTTTTTACCTTATGTCATTTCCCTTGGAATGTCGCTGGTTGCTGAGCCAAAGAAATTAAATTGATCTCAATCCGAAATAAACGCCCTTTAAGGTAAAAATTCAGGCCAGATTTAAGTGTAATCTCATTTACCATAAAGAGAGCTATACCGGATTATCAATATCAATAAAACGGACATCCAGACTATGTTCATCACTTAACCATTCACCTAACGCCTTTACACCATATCGTTCTGTTGCATGATGTCCACAAGAAAAATAATCGATTCCCATCTCACGAGCAATATGAGTCGTTTGCTCAGAAATTTCACCACTGATAAAGGCATCGAGCCCCTGCTCTGCTGCCAAAGAAAGATAACTTTGCCCACCACCGGTACAAATACCTATTTTTTTGATCGGCCGTTGATGGCCTTGAATATGTAATGGTTTACGTTGCAAGCTTTTTTCAATCATAGCCGCAATTTCACTCCCCTCTCGGGCATTGGTTAATTCCCCAACGACAGCAACACTCCACTTATCCCATGGTTCCAACGTTCTACGGATTTTAATGTCTAACCGAGCCGCTAATTGTGCGTTGTTGCCCAGTTCAGTATGAATATCTAAGGGAAGATGATAAGCAAGCAAATTTATCTGATGTCCCAGTAAAGATGCAATCCTCCTTCCTTTCATATGAGTCAGAACTTGAGATTCGCCTTTCCAAAAATAACCGTGATGAACCAGCAATGCATCTGCCTCTTGCTCAATAGCCTGATCAATCAAAGCCTGGCTGGCAGTTACTCCCGTCACAATTCGGTTTATCTCGTTTCGACCTTCAATTTGTAATCCATTGGGGCAATAGTCTTTAATCGATAAGGCACTTAATTTTTCATTTAAAATATTTTGCAGGCGGAATGGATTCATGAGCTGGCCTTTAGTTTTCAAATCAGAGAGACATGTTAAAATTAACTTAAAGATGGTGCAACAACCTCAAACTTTGCGAGCTTAAAATGCCTGAAAAATCAACTGGCTTAGAAAACTATCGTTACTGCCTGAGTTCACCCCCACTACTCGATTTTTTACCGCATCTGGTCACGCAGGAAGAACTACGACAAATCAGCCAGAATATCGAATTAAGCCAGTTGCCATTACCTGGTTATAATCATCGATTAGGTTTGTGGTATGAACAATTGTGGATTGAAATCATTAAGCAATACAGAGCATGGGAGCTACTCGCTCATAATCACCAGGTGATTGAAAATAAACAAACTTGCGGAGCCATCGATTTTCTCGTTGCAGACCATGATTCACAGCAAGTAATTCACTTTGAAATAGCCATCAAATTTTATCTTCATTTTTTTGAGAATGGCTGGCAAGGATGGCTAGGGCCTGATCCTAAAGATCAGCTCAGCAAAAAGGTGGCTCGTTTACTCAACCATCAGCTACCTATGGGGTTTCACCCCCAGATCCAGAAAATGAAAGCACGCTATCCAAAATACCGATTTAGTCAAAAACTGATCTTACAAGGGCGTTTATTTGAAGCAGGAACCAAACCATCTGATGGTATATGGATGAGAAATAGCCAGTTAACTTATCAGGAACGTCACGCATTTAAACCCGTAGAACGTCAATATTGGCTAACTCCCCATTTGGCTCCTGAAGCTGTATTGCCTGAAACTATCAGTAAAACCACCATGATATATGGTCGAGGCCAGCAAATAATGCTGACCCCTGAATGCTGGCCATTCTTATAGATTATGCTGAGTTGGATCATCTTCAGATGAATATTTACGCATAAAATCGTCTGCCATATTCACCATTTTAGTACTTCCGCAGAAAAATGGAGTTCGTTCATGTAGTTCTGAGGGTTGTATATCTAATATACGCCTGAAACCATCTGTCGCTTTACCTCCTGCTTGTTCTGCTAAAAAAGCCATTGGATTACATTCATAAAGCAGACGTAATTTCCCCTTGGCTGCACCGGCATATGAAGGATAAATATATAGCCCCCCTTTAATCAGGTTTCGGTGAAAATCCGCAACTAATGATCCAATATAACGAGATGTATAAGGGCGATGCGTATCTTGATCACGTTCCTGGCAATATTTAATATATTTTTTCACGCCATCAGGAAACTTAATATAGTTCCCTTCGTTGATTGAATAAATCGTCCCATCTTGCGGAATTGTCATATTTTCATGGGAAAGATAAAAAACACCTAAAGACGGATCGCAAGTAAAACCATGCACACCATGCCCTGTTGTATAAACCAGCATGGTCGATGAACCGTAAACAACATAACCTGCGGCAACCTGTTGATTACCCGGCTGAAGAAAATCATCGAGAGTTACAGCCGTACCAACAGGAGTTATGCGTTTGTAAATAGAAAAAATTGTTCCGACAGTCACATTTACATCAATATTTGAGGAACCATCAAGGGGGTCCATCAGCACAACATATTTGCTTCGACTTTGTTTTTCGCCGTTAAAAATAATGAAGTTTTCTTCTTCTTCAGAAGCAACACCGCAAACCTCACCACGCGCTTCAAGCGCTGCTTTAAATTTTTCATTGGCATACAGATCAAGCTTCTGCTGAGCTTCGCCCTGTATGTTTTCTGCTCCCGTGGCACCAATAATATCAACCAGGCCAGCCTTGTTGATTTCACGGTTAACAACCTTTGCAGCCAGACGAATCGAACCAAGCAATTGAGTCAATTCCCCAGAAGCTTCCGGGAAACGATGCTGTTTGGAAACGATGTATTCTCCTAAGGTAATCATTTTAAAAATCCTGAATTAAACCAGCCAATGGCTGTGATGAAAAGCGATGTCATGCTCAAATTCAAATCCATGACGTGACTATTATTCAATGTAGTAACATTTATTACAAATGTTTCAGAATAGAAATATTTATATTCCACTACAAAAACGCTTCCACTCTGTATTTATAAAAATATAATTAAATCAATCAAGATCTATTTTGAGCATAATGTAACCAAAAAGAAACAGAAGCATCTGTACAGAAGTACTGACATCAATATAACAACACAACATCAAAGGATGATTATGAAAAAGTTAATACGATTTATACG